>JAEWYJ010000132.1 GCA_023395695.1 Bacillota bacterium
GTGGACGAATGCTCTACTCTCGGGCGCATAGCAGGTTCGGGGGTAAGGGCTGTATGCTTTTATACTGACATTCCATGAGACACGCAACTGTTGAGAAGCGTTGCTTGCAAGGATAATGCCGCCCGCAGAGCGGGGTGCGTAACAGGCTTTGCCGCCGGCATATCAGCGTGTTCAGTGGGAATACCAGTATCAGCAGCCTGCCGCAGACCAAGCGGTAAACCAACCGACCGCGCCCGGGCGCTGTCCGGAATGACAAGCCCGGGCGTTTTATATTTTTATAGAAGAATTCATAGAAAAGCAGGAATTGGCGGTTACTGCCAAATCGACAGAGCACCAAGCCGCTTTGGCGGACTGTTCTACGTAGTGCTGCGCTGTCATCTCTCCAGAAGCGTCGGCCCATTTGCGCGCCTTGATTTATCAGGCGTCAAACCATTTTCCAGGACGGTTGCATTTTTATTGGCATGACTATCCTTTCGGCTTCGCAGGACTGTCCGTCGCGGACCCAAGCGCCGGCGCCTTTGCGCTTTTTCCGGGGTGGCCAATGCCTGCTCGTTCCAACATTGCTTTTCAGGCCGCTTGACACAAATGACAAAATAAGAAATGGAGAAGATTATATGGCTGAAAAAAACTATCGCTTTGAGACGCTCCAGATACATGTCGGGCAGGAGCAGCCCGACCCCGCCACCGACGCGCGCGCCGTGCCGATCTACGCAACCACCTCCTATGTTTTTAAGGATTCGGCGCAGGCGGCCGGACGCTTTGGCCTGACCGAGGGCGGCAACATCTATACCCGCCTGATGAACCCGACCTCCGACGTGTTTGAAAAGCGCATTGCAGCGCTTGAGGGCGGCGTCGGGGCGTTGGCTACCGCGTCGGGCTCGGCAGCCAGCAGCTATGCGGTGCAGAACATTGCGCGGGCGGGCGACCACATTCTGTCAGCTAAAAACCTGTATGGCGGCACCTACAATCTGTTTGCCAATACGCTGCGCGAGCAGGGGATATCGGCCACCTTTGCCGATATTACCGATCTGGCGGCCTTTGAGGCGGCTATTTTACCCAATACCAAGCTGATATTTGCCGAGACGCTGGGCAACCCCAACTCCGACGTGACCGATCTGCGCGCCGTCGCGGATATTGCCCACCGGCATGGCATTCCGTTCATTGTGGATAACACCTTTGCCACCCCTTATCTGCTGCGCCCAATTGCGTACGGCGTGGATGTGGTGGTGCATTCGGCAACCAAGTTCATCGGCGGGCACGGCACCGTTATGGGCGGCGTTATTATCGATTCCGGCAAATTTGACTGGGCGCAGAACGACAAGTTCCCCGGCCTGTCACAGCCCAACCCCTCGTACCACGGCGTGGTGTTTACCGAGGCGTGCGGCAATTTGGCCTACATCCTCAAGCTGCGCACCACCCTCATGCGCGATCAGGGTGCAGCCATTTCACCGTTTAATTCCTTTTTGCTGTTGCAGGGGCTGGAGACCCTGTCGCTGCGGGTTGAGCGCCATGTTGAAAACGCGTTGAAAGTAGTGGAATTCCTCAAAGCGCATCCGCAGGTTGAGCGCGTCAACCACCCCGCGCTGGCAACCGGCAGCGCCAAAGCGCTTTACGACGAATACTTTCCTAACGGTGCGGCCTCAATCTTCACGTTTGAAATTAAGGGTGGCGCTGATAAAGCCCGCCGCTTTACCGAAAGCCTTGAGCTGTTCAGCCTGCTGGCTAATGTAGCGGATGTCAAGTCGCTGGTCATTCATCCCGCGTCGACGCCCCACTCTCAGATGGATGAGCAGGAGCTGCTCAACGCGGGCATCCAGCCCAACACGGTTCGCCTGTCGGTTGGTACCGAGCATATCGACGATATTATTGCCGATCTGGCCCATGGCTTTGAAACGGTGAAATAAACAAGCATCAACTATAAAAAACCTGCGGCATTGCCGCAGGTTTTTTATAGTTGATTTTGAAAAAGAATCGTATCATGCAGGAATGCCTTCTCCTGCCGCAAGGTGGACAATAAAAGCGGGCTGCCGGTCTGTGGCGCAAAACAACGCGGCGGCGCAGAAAACAGGGCCAAGGGCGGGGGCTTTTAACTTGGTTTGCCATACAGCGAATTTACTCCAGATGAGACTCCAGAACGGCCTTGACCGTTCTTTCGTAGGTACGGCTGAGGTGCTCTCGCATCATCTCTTTGGCCAACGCAGCGTCGCCAGCGGCGATGGCTCTGTAGATGGCCTCATGCTCCTCGGCAACGTCGCGACATTTGCCGGGGCTGGAAAATGCGTCGAGCGTTTCAAACCGCAGGAACTGGTCGCGCAGTGTTTCGATGGATTCGAGCAGCTTTTGATTGCCTGCCGCTTCAAAAATGCAGTAGTGGAATTGCCGGTCCAGCTTATAAAGGGCTATGGCCTCTATCTGGGTCTGCGCAGCGTTGCGCATTTCCAAAAGGTTCTCTTGCATGCGGGCCAATGCTTCGGAGCCGGCGCGCAGCGCGGCCAGCTCAGCGCCGGACTGCTCAATAATTCCGCGCATTTCGACAATATCCACCGCCTCCTGGCGGGAAAGAGAGACAATTTTGATACCCCGCCCGCGCAAAAAGGTGATGTACCCCTCTTTTTGAAGCTCCAGCAGCGCCTCGCGCACCGGTGTCCGGCTGATTTTTAAGACAGCGCAAAGCCCGTCCTGAGAATAAACCTCATCCATCTTAAGGCGGCGGTATAAAATCGCCTCCTTGAGAAGGTCGTAGGCCTGTTCTTTATAGGTGGGGGTTGAAATACTGTCATTCTCACCCAAGAAGGTGGAATCGGGGAATTGAGCCATAGGGTCCTCCAAAATGGTCGTATTTTATAATGGGATAAGGAAAAAGTTGGCCATGTCAAATTCAGTATAGCATTGTGGCCTGAAAAATTCAATCATCTGCCGGCCGGGCAAATTGGGCGCAAGCGCAACTGTTAAGGCCATACAGGGGGCGCCTGTACACGATGCCTGGACAAAAGATAATTTAACTGGCTTCTTAACAATTGGCAGTGCTGCCGGCTTAATCGTACTGCGACTTAAAAGGCAGGTCCGACGCATTTTCATGCGCCGGATCCATTGTGGCAGTCGCACGCTCAGGAGTGGCTGCGTGCGGAAATTTATTTGAGACCCCATGCCGTGCAGGCTTCCGCACCGAACTTATTAATAAAGTATTCCTGTGCCGGGCGGGCGACAGCCGCAAACTCAGCCATTTGTTCCTCGGTCAGCTCGGTGATGGTCACGCCATTCTCCTTGAACTTTTCTTTGAGCTGTACTTCGCTATCTTCCAGATATTTTCTGCCCCACAGAGCGGCTTCCTGTGCTTTTTCCATCAGCAGCGCCTGCGTTTCAGGCTTAAATTTGGCCCAGTCCTTCTGGTTGGACATCAGCCAGTAGCCGTCATAGCTCCAGTTCCACTCGGTCATGTGCTTTTGCACTTCGTAAATATTGGCCGAATCGATGGTCTGATACCCGTTTTCATGCCCATCTATAGTGCCCTGCTGCAAGGCGGTGAATACTTCGCTCCAGTTCATAGCAACGGGGTCGGCGCCGAATTCGGCCAGAGTTTTCATGTAAACCTCGCCGCTGGGTACACGAACCTTCAGGCCGCGCAAATCTTCGGGCTTTGAGATATCCAGCTTGTTATTGGTCAGCTGGCGCAGGCCGTTATGCATACCGCTCATGTAAACAAGGCCTTTTTCTGCAAACAGCTTGGCGTAATATTCGCCGCCGGTGCCGTCCATCATCGCGCTGGCAGAGTCGTAGCTGTCAAAGATGAAGGGAATGGAGTGGGTTAAAAACTTTTCGTCAATATTGCCGAGCACCGAGCCGGAGAATACGGCCATCTCGTAGTTGCCGCCGGTAATCAGCAGCTCAATGCTTTTGGGCATGCTGCCGCCGGCGAGCTGGCAGTTGGGGTAAACAGTCGCTTTAATGTTTCCGCCGCTGGCTTCCTCAACCAGCTCGGCAAAATGTTTGGCAGTCAGCGCGTCAATGCCGAGATCGGTGCCGGAAGTGCTGATGCTCAGGTTAAGCTTTTCAAAGGCCGGTTGGCCTGAATTTTCTGCCGTGGGGGAGGCGGGGGCGGAAGCGGAGGAACCGCCACCGCAGCCGGCGAGCATAACCATTGTCAGTACCAGCGCAAATGTAATGAACTTTTTCATAATATCCTCCTGTTTTTATGTTTTTACGAGGCGAATAAATTACATCAGGTTAGGGATGAACATGGAGATCTGGGGCAGGTAGGTAATGAGCAGCAGCGCGGCAATCGCTGCAAGAATGTACGGAACCGCTTTGACGGAAATTTCCTTCAGCGAGACCTTACCGATGCCGCAGCCTACGTACAGGCACACGCCCACAGGCGGCGTGGCATTGCCGATGGCCAGATTCATAACCACCATAACGCCCAAAGCAATGGGGTCATAGCCCATTTTTGTCGCGGCAGCGTATACGATGGGTACAAAGATATAGCAGGCGCTGGTGCCGTCTAAGAAGCAGCCGGCAATCAGCAGAATAATATTGATAATAACCAGCAGGACAATCAGGTTGCCGCCGGACATATCAATGAGCATGTTGGTAGCGGTTGAGGCGTATCCCTTGATGGTAATGACCCATGCAAACAGGCTGGCAGCCGCGGTAATGAACATGACGGCCGCGGTCTGCTTGGCAGAATCAACGATAATTTCGTACAATACCTCTAATGTGATGCTGCGGTAGATAAAGAACCCGACCAGCAAACCGTACACGGCGGAAACGGCCGCCGCCTCGGTGGGCGTAAAGACGCCGCCATAGATGCCGCCAAGAATAATAACAGGCATCATCAGGCCCCAAAAGGCGTTCTTAAACGCGTTCCAGCGCTCTTTGGCTGTGGCCTTGGGCAAGGTTTTAAGCGCGGTTTTCCGGTTTACAAAAAAGTTGCTCCCAATCAGCAGCACACCCATAATCAAACCGGGAATAATACCCGCCATAAACAGCTTGGTGACCGAGGCGCCGGTAATGGCGCCGTAGATGACAAAGAGGATGGAGGGCGGAATAATCAGGCCTATTGTGCCCGATACCGACATGAGTGCGGATGAATCGGCCCTGTTGTAGCC
>JAEWYJ010000162.1 GCA_023395695.1 Bacillota bacterium
GGATAGCTGCCGAACACGCGGATCAAAACGGTCAGAAGGCCGCAGCCGACGCCGAAGATGATGCGGCCCTTGGGCGTCGGGGGCGAGGTGCTGTAGTCGGTCGCCATAAAAATAGCACCCAACAGCAGACCGCCGGCCAGCGTATGATAAATGGGGTTCTGGCCTAAAAGTGCGGTAAGCACCGCAACGGTTGCAACAAACGAAACGGTGATATGCCAGGTGATAACCTTACGGTAAAGCAGGTAAACAAAGCCCAGCAGCAGCGCAGCCGCACTCACCTCGCCGATGCAGCCGCCAATCTGGCCGAGCACCATGCGGGCAATGGAGGGCAACTGCTCGGTCTGCCCGGCAGTTATCAGGGCCAGCGGCGTAGCGCCTGCAACAGCGTCGGGATAGCCGGTCACCCAGTCGGTCATCGGGCCGGTGAAGGAGATCAGCAGCACGATGCGTGCGGTGATGGCGGGGTTTGCAAAGTTCTGGCCGATGCCGCCAAACAGCTGCTTGACAACGATAACGGCCACAATGGAGCCGAACGCGGCCATCCACAGCGGAAGGCCGACCGGCAGGTTAAAGCTGAGCAGCAGGCCGGTAACGGCGGCGGAATAGTCGCCGATGGTCACCGGGCGGCGGCAGCCCTTTTGGAATACGTATTCGGAGCCGACCGCAAAAGCCACGCAGACGGCGACCAGCAACAACGCGCGCACACCAAAGACAAAAACAGAAACCAGCAGTGCGGGGGCAAGTGCAATAAGCACATCGCGCATGATCGACTGGGTGGTATCGTTGTGACGAATGTGCGGAGAGCAGGTTACAATCATTGGATTACTCACTGTTTTTCACCCCTTATTTTTTCTGCGAAGCTTCCCGGACCATTGCCTTGGCAAGCTTGTTGGTCAGAACGAGTTCGCGTTTTGCCGGACATACAAACGAGCAGCAGCCGCACTCCATGCAGAGCATGACCTTAAGCTCACTGAGCATATCGGTATTCTTAATCTTAAAGGCGTGCTCAATGGTCGCCGGCATAAGGCCAACCGGGCAGGCCGCCACGCAGCGTCCGCACTTGATGCAGGCGGTCGTGGGCGCCAGCGTCGCTTCCTTTTCGGCAAAGGCCAGCACGGCGTTGTTATTCTTGAGCAGCGGAACCTCGTCGTTGGGCACCGCAATGCCCATCATCGGGCCGCCGTAGAGAATCTTTCTGGGCTCGGCCTTGTAGCCGCCGCAGAACTCGAATATCTTGGCGATGGGGGTGCCGATGGGCGCCAGAATATTGCCCGGCTTGGCAACGGCGGAGCCGTCGACGGTCAGGCATTTTTCAACCAGCGGCATGCCGGTTTCAATATACTTGGAGATAAACGCCAGCGTGGTGACGTTAATGACGATGCAGCCAACGTCGAGCGGCAGCTTGCCCTCGGGCACGTCGCGGCCGGTGGCGTTGTGGATAAGCACCTTTTCACCGCCCTGCGGGTAAAGGGAGGGCATGGGCATGACCTCAAAGTCGGGGTCATTGGCGGTTTTTTCCTGAAACAGCTTGATGGCCTCAGGTTTATTGTCCTCAATGCCGATGACGGTCTTCTTCTGGCCGACAAATTTTTTAAGCAGCGCGGCGCCTTTGATAATGTGCTCATAATCATCGATCATCGTGCGCAGATCGGAGGTTATGTATGGCTCACACTCCGCGCCGTTGATGAGAAGATAGTCGACCGCATTCGGGCTCTTGACCGACAGCTTGACCGTTGTTGGAAAGCCCGCGCCGCCCAAGCCGCCCAGTCCGCTTGCGCGCACGGCGGCCAAAAACTGCTCGGTGGTCTCCACGACGGGCGGCACAACCGTTTCAGCAACCTCCTGCAGGCCGTCGGCCTCAATGACGACAGCCTTGGCCTTCGCGCCGTTGCTCATAAGCAGCTCGTCAATTCTGACGACCTTTCCGGACACGCTGGCATGGATGGGCACGCTGACAAAGCCCGCGGCTTCACCGATGACCTGACCGACCTTGACAAGATCGCCCGCCTTGACCACAGGCGTGCATGGTGCTCCGATGTGCATGTTCATCGGAATAATGACCTTGTCGGGAGTCGGAATGCGCTGCGGCGCGCACTCTGCGGTGTTCTTGTGGTGAGGCGCATGGACACCGCTCAGTCTTTTAATAGACACTGATGTTTCCCCCAATACTAAAAAGTGTTGTTATTTAATTACCCCATTGACGTTTTTTAAATAGGGCATAACGAACCGAAGTAAAATTCCCGTGATGAGGCCCATGCCGACGCCGGAAAGGATCATGACGGGCAGATAATAAAAGGTATAGACCGATTTTAAGATGACGGCAGCCAAAACCAGCTGGCCAAGGTTGTGGGAAATGGCCCCTATAATGCTGATAAGCCGGTTGCCCAGCCCGGGCAGCCGCTTAAAAAGCAGCATGAGACAAACCGAGCACAGCCCGCCCGAAAGGCTCAGGGCCGCGCCGACTGCGCCGCGGGTGAGCAATACGAAGAATGCCTTTAGCACCGCAACGGCAAACGCTGTTTTGGCGCCCATAAAAAACAGACAATACATTGTAACGATGTTTGACAGCCCCAGCTTAACGCCAACCGGTAAAAACGGCAGCGCGGGCAGCATAGACTCAAAAAAAGAGAGCACCAGCGCCATCGCCAGCATCAGGCCGGGAAAAGCCACCCGATAAGCCCCTTGGTGTTTTGGCGGCACCGGCATTCTCCCCTCTCAAAAGTTAAATTTATAAGCGGTTTTTTGGGTGTTGACGGTTAACCGTTCCCAAAGCGGCTCGGAGGCATACACCTCCAGATTATTGGTTACGGCCAGCACCATGCAGTCGTCACGGTTAAAATATTCGGCAAGCGCCCCACTGCCCCGCATAAAAATCAACGTGGAGAGGTAGTCCGCCAGCGCACCGTCTTCGGATACAACCGTCACCGAAATCAGATCGGTGGCCGCCGGATAGCCGGTAAACGGGTCGATAATATGGTGGTAACGCACACCGTCCTGCTCAAAATAACGCTCGTAATCGCCGGTGGTCGCCATTGTCAGCCCGTCGAGCGAAAGCAGTGCGATATATTCTGAAATGTCGCCGCGCGGATCCCGAACGCCGATCACATAGTCCGAGCCGTCCGGCTTTTTGCCCTGCACCATCATGTTACCGCCAAGCGAAAGATAGCCCTCAACGTTATTTTTGACAGCATATTGCCGCATTAACGCTGCGGCCATGCCTTTTGCAATACCGCCGAGATCAATGCGCATGCCCGCGTCGGCAAGCATAGCCGTCTCGTTTGTATCGTCAAAAATAAGTCGGCGGTAATCGGCCAGCTGCTGCGCCGCTTCAATTTCACCCGCCGAGGGAACACGCGGGCTTTCGCTCGTCACATTCCAGACCAGTGTCAACGGTGCAATAGTGATGTCAAACAGTCCATCCGCCTGTGCGCAGTAATCCGCAGCCTGACGTAAGAACTGATAAGTGTCATGCGAAAGCGCGACGGGGTTCAGTCCCGCCGCTGAATTTAAACGTGAAATTTCGCTGTCTTCTTCGTAAAGCGAAAGCTTCTGCTCCAGTTCCTTCAGCGCGCTTAAAATTTCATCATAGGCCTGCTGCGCATTTTTACCATACCAGCGCTGCTCAACCCAGGTGTTCA
The DNA here is from genome assembly GCA_023395695.1 of Bacillota bacterium. Classification (GTDB taxonomy): domain Bacteria; phylum Bacillota; class Clostridia; order Oscillospirales; family Ruminococcaceae; genus Yanshouia. The sequence continues at coordinate 3,639 of JAEWYJ010000162.1, forward strand.
TGACAAATTCTGTCCCTACGGCGGAGCGTGTTGCCGCCTGTCCCTTTGTGTTGGCGCACCCGGCCATGACGAGAATACCGAACACAGTCAGAGCGACAGCCCAATATTGTATTTTTTTCATTCCTGCCTTTTTGCTCCCTGTATTATGGACAAGCGATAGAAAAGCTGTCGCTATTATTTAAATCATGCAAGACGCACATACTATTTTTATCGCTTTTTGACTAAAAAGTCAAGAGAAGTTTGTTATTTACCGAACGAATAGCTGAAAATACCAATGAAAAATGTTAAAGTTTAGCGTCATTTTATTTAATTTTCATAATTAAAACTGACTAACTTTTACGACATGGAAAGACAATACGAATCAGCTTTGTCACCAACCAGCTTAAAATGTGCTGTAGCAAGTGATGACATTTTCATAATAAAGGGGCACAAAACCGCAAAACAGAACGCCGTTTCCCCGGCAAGCCAACGCGATAGCACGAAAAAATCACGGTTGAACCGTTTATGCACATTCCAAATAAACCAGACAATTAATGAACAGCGAAGGTCGTCCGGCTTTTGCGGCCTGCGGCAGCTTGACACGTCTCTTGAATAAGCCGCTCCCCTGCCCTCAGGCGGTTAAAGCGTATATATAGCCGACATCAGACGTCTGAGCTCTGGCGGGCGGCTGCTCTTCTGCGCATTTGGCGTCTTCGGGCATAGTTATGCCGCACCGCAACGAGCAGCGCCAGCAATATCAGCAAAACAGCGCCGATAGCCATCAGCAGCAGCTGTTTTTGCTTATCGGCCTTTTCAATGCGGATTTGCGCCGCCTTTGCCTGCGCAGCCGCCGCCAGCACGCCCTCATCGCCAATACCGTAGAGGCTTTCAAGCGCGCTTAAAAGGCTGTCGTAGGTTTTTTGAACCCCCGCTTCATAATCACCGGCAGCAAAATCCGGCTCAAGGCTCTGCTGCAGCAGCGTCTGGAGCGACGCGTCGGGCAGGGCCGCCTCCAACCCCTGCCCTTGCAGGGCGTAATAATTCTCCTCGCCAATAACCAATAACAGCAACAGGCCGTTATTTTTAGCAGGATCTCCTAATTGCAGACGGCTGAAGAGATTATCGGCATAAGCCTGAATCGCTTCTCCACCGAGAAAATCGACGGTAACCACCGCAAGCTGCGCGCCGGTCAGCGCATCCAGTGCGGCGCTTTGCCCGGCGATAGCGGCCCGGGTCTCTTCGGACAGCACATTGGCCAAATCGCTGACATAAACCGTCTCAGCCGGTGCATCCGGGATGGGCGCTACGGAAATTTGCGCTGAGACGTGGGGCTGCAAAAGCAGCGACACGGCCAGCGCAAGCAAAATAAATGATAGAATACGCTTACGACAAAGCTTCATGACAGTATAGCGCTCCCTGTACGCCGGCATCAGCCCTTTAAATCCAGCAGCTTCTGCTTTAATTCATTTTCAAGGCCATACAGCTCGGTTTCAATAACACGGCGCTTCTCTCTGCCCTGCGCCTGAATCTGCTGTACCTCGTCAAGCGTGCTGATCAGCATGGTATTGGTGTTTTTAAGCGTTTCCAGATCAACAATGCCGCGCTGTGCCTCCCGCGCGGTTTCAATCGTACCGGTTTTAAGCATCTCGGCGTTTTTACGCAGCAGCTCGTTGGTCATGTCCGAGACCGCCCGCTGAGCCTGCATGGCCTGCTGCGAATGCGCAAGACCCAGCGCCAGCACCATCTGGCTCTTCCAGAGCGGAATGGTGTTGACGATGGTGGACTGTATTTTTTCGGCCATAAGGGTATTGTTGTTTTGCAAAAGGCGAATCTGGGGCGCCATCTGAATCGACACCATGCGGGTCAGTTCAAGGTCGGAAAGCTTCTTTTCAAAGCGGTCGCAAAGGTTTCCAAAATCGTTGGCGGCCTGCGCATCCTCCGCCAGACCGGAGGCCTTTGCTTTTTCAAACAGCGTGGAAAGCGTTGTCTCGCGCGTCTGCGCCAGCTTCTTCTTGCCCGCCAGAATATACATGGTCAGCTCTTTAAAATACGACAGGTTCATATCATAGAGCTTGTCCAGCGTCGAGATATCCTTTAAAAGCAGCATCTGGTGCCCTTCGAGCATCGCTGCAATTTTTTCGACGTTCTGTTCCGCCTTGCCGTAGCCGATTTTAAGCGTTTCAATGCGATTCTGGCCTTTTTTGAACAGGCCGGCCAGCCCCTTGGGCTTCTCTTCGTCAAACGAGAAGCCTTTGAGCGCCGAGATGAGGTCGGTAATCATCCCACCGGTCTCGCCTAAGTCCTTGGTGCGCACATTCTCAAGCGCCGTTCCCGAAAAGCCCGCAATCTTTTTTTGCAGCGCCGTGCCGTATTGCAGCACAATGTTGGAATTGGTCAGGTCAATCTTCTGAGCAAATTCGTCGATTACCTGCTGCTCTTTTGATGAGAGCAGGGCCGCCTGCGCGTCGGCAAAGGCAGGCTCCGTTGGGATAATGGTCTGTTCCCCCTGAGTATTGGACATGCGCACTTCCTCCTAACAGCCTTAAAATACGTCGGATGTATTAACCCTGATGCAGCGTTGAGGTGGGGCGGCGGCTCTTTCGGCGTGCCGCGCCGGAGCGTCTGGGCGCAACGCGCTGGCCCGAGGACCTTTCGGCGTTTGCGTCAAGGGAATTTTTTTGTACAGCGGGCTTTGCCGGACGGGCCGCCGGTTTAGGCTGTTCGCCGCCGCGCCGGCCGCCTGCGGGCTTTTTAGGAGCAGGCTCAAATACCTGCATCGGGTAAGGGTTCTCCTCCTCCACCCGAATTTTCTTACGGATAAGCTTTTCAATATCCTTAAGATATTCCAGCTCGTCAAAGTCGCAAAACGAAAAGGCCACGCCATCCGCGCCTGCGCGTCCGGTTCGGCCAATGCGGTGAACATAGGTCTCCGGCTCGTTGGGCAAATCAAAGTTAATGACATGGGACAGCTGGTCAATGTCAATACCGCGCGCGGCGATATCGGTGGCGACCAGCACCTGCACCCGACCGCTTTTAAAGTTGCTCAGTGCCAGCTGACGTGCGCCCTGCGACTTGTCGCCGTGAATAGACATGGCGGAAATCTTTGCGCCGTTGAGCGCCTTTGCCACACGATCCGCACCGTGCTTGGTACGGGTGAACACAAGCGCCGAATAAATAGACCGGTTTTTCAAAATCCAGATAAGCAGATCGCGTTTATTAACCTTGTCGGTCATATAAACCGACTGCTCAATAAGCTCGACTGTTGTGGCGGGGGGTGCAACCGCTATGCTGACCGGGTCGTTGAGCATGCTGTTGGCCAGCTGTGCTATCTCGGCAGGCATGGTTGCAGAAAACAGCATGGTCTGCCGTTTTTGCGGCAGACGGGCTACCACCTTTTTAACATCGTTGATAAAGCCCATGTCCAGCATACGGTCCGCTTCGTCCAATACAAAGGTCTCAAGCCCCGAAAGATCGACAAAGCCCTGGTTAATCAAATCCAGCAGACGGCCCGGTGTGGCAACGAGAATGTCGGTGCCGCGCGACAGCTGCTCGGTTTGCGGAACCTGTGAAACGCCGCCAAAAATGACGGTGCTTTTAAGCGGTAGCTCTTTGCCGTAGGCGATAAAGCTCTCGTGTATCTGCAGCGCCAGCTCGCGGGTCGGTGTGAGTATTAAGGCGCGCGCCCTGCGCTTATGCTTGAGTGCGTCGGCCCCGCTGAGCCGTTGCAGAATGGGCAGCGCAAAGGCTGCCGTTTTGCCCGTTCCGGTCTGCGCGCAACCGAGCAGGTCTCTGCCCTGCAGCGCTGGTGTGATCGCCTGCTGCTGTATTGGGGTGGGCTGCTCATAGCCCTGCGTTTGCAGCGCGGCAAGAATAGGCGGAACAAGATTCAGTTCTTTAAATGTCATTGAGTCGGTTTTTCCTTTTTCTGTGTTTCTCTTGCGGCGGCTGAAATGCCGTATTCCGCAAGGCAAGCTGTTTAACAGCATTTTTTATATTTTATAGTATAGCACAAGTATGCGATAAATAATAGCGTTATGTTATGAATGCGACAATCTTGTCGATTGACACCCTTGCTGCGCTTTGCACAAATTTGCGACCGAGCGCGACGCGGCGTATAGCTTTGTGAACATCCGCAACAAAAATATGGGGCGCAGGTTTTCTTTTTAAGGTGTGCTGTATGCGCCAGGGCGGTGGCGGGCCGTAAATATGCCTACGGGCGCCCGGAACATCTGGACTGCATGCATTTTAAACGTAAAGTCGGTCAAGGCATTCCCCGCGGCATGCCTTGACCGACTTTACGTCATCCAAAGCGCTATACGCTGTTATTTGCAAATATCCAGCGCAATTTTAGCAAAGATCTGCACAGCCAGCGGCAAAACCGCCTCGTCAAAATCAAACCGGCCGTTATGGTGGGGCGCCTTGATCGGCGTGCCGATAATCATCTCGGTCGCCTGACCGCCATGGGACTGTACCCTGCTCATCATGTAAGTATAATCCTCACCGCCGCCGAAGTCGACGTCCTTATGAATCTCCCGGACACCGGGCAGCGTACCGATTGAGTCGGACACGCGGTCGACCAGCTCAGGGTCGCAGACAGCGCTGCCTGCCGCGCCCATAAAGCGGCTTTCAAATTCGCACTCGTACATGTCGGCAGCCGCGCGGCAGACGCGGTCCGCCTTTGCAAACATATACTCGTTAATATCGGTGGTGATGCCGCGGGTTTCAACCGTCATCACGGCCGTTTCGGGAATAACGTTGCGGCCTGTTCCGCCGTTGAGCGTGCCGATATTGATGCGGCTGCTGCCCCCGCTGTGGCGTGGAATGGCCAAAAGGTTAAGCGTTGCGGTGGCGGCAGCGGCCAGCGCGTTGTGGCCCTCTTCGGGGCTTGCCCCCGCATGCGCCGACTGGCCGTTAAAGGTGACGTCAAATTTGGTGCTTGCCAAAAAGCCGTGGGTTCCGGTCGCAACGGTGCCAACCTCCCATTTTTTAAGGCCGAGATGCGCGCCGATCATATAATCCACCTGGTCGAGCACGCCGGACTGCGCAATGGAGTTTGCACCGCGCAGGCCCTCTTCAGCGGGCTGGAACACAAATATAATCTTCCCCTTGATCTGGTCGCGGTAGGCCAGCAACAGCCGTAGTGCGCCGATGCCGATGGCGGTATGCCCGTCATGCCCGCAGGCATGCATCAGGTTGGTATGGGTGGAAGCAAAACCTTCTTTAAAGGGGCGGTGCGCCTCATCGGCGGCTTCGGCCACGTCGTTGCAATCGATATCGACGCGGAAACCGACCGTCGGGCCGGGCAGCGCGCCCTCAATCTCGGTGATGCAGCCGGTAAAGCCTCCGCGCATTTGCCCGATGAGGTCCTCCCTGCCGGATTCTTGAATGGCACGCGCCTCACACTGCTTGAGATATTCGTCGGAGGGCATGCCGTACATGTGTTCCTGCGTATGTATTGCTCTGCCAAACTTTACGTTAAGGCCAAGCGCGGTCAGCTGCTCGATCACTTTGACGGTTGTGCGGTATTCTGTCCACCCCGATTCCGGATAACGGTGCAGGTCTCGCCGTATCGCAACGAGATCTCCGGTTAAGGCGTCCATATCAATGCGGTCAAAGCTAAAGCCCATTTTAATATCCTCCTTAATAAATGCAGTATTTTACAAATATTTTAGCATATTACCAAGGCGAGGGCAAACAAATTTATCGGGGGGATGTTATGCGTCAAAAAGCGCGTGCCGTACTGTCGGGGGCATGATATTGAAAAATGCCCAAAGTATAAAAACGCCGCCAAGCTAAAACGCTTTGCGGCATTTTTATGCGTATGATCGCTTATCTGCAGTTGTCGCCGGTCTTGTTGGAACCCTTGGTGTTCTGCGTAGAGGACTGATAGCTGTTTTTGCTGTTGTTCTGGTTGGAAGTTTGGTAGTTGGTCTTATTGGTGCTCTGGGTGTTAGGTGTATTGCTCTGGGTGTTGTTCTGGGTATCTCTCGGGTTGCTGCTCTGCGTGCCCTTAGGATTATTGCTCATTTTCTTTTCACCTCGCTTTTGATCCTATTATCTGCGCCCGGCAAAGCTTTATGCATCAAGCCCGCTTCGTTTTAAAAAAAATATCTATTAATCACTAAATTTTTAGTTATTTTTACCCATTGAAATCAGCACACCATAACTGTATGCTTATTTTAACAATTCATCGTTGCATTAATTGAAAGACAATATTATAATGTGAATAGAAAACAGGAAATTTGTCGTGAAATGCGCTGATATGAAGCCTGCTGCGCACGTGGTTTTGGGAATCTGTTGAGAAGACTCTTCAGCCGATTCTCCGCTAATATAAACATCGACTGAAAAGGAGTGACAACAATGGCATATAGCTGGAACGCGGATTTGGAGACCGGTAATGCTAAAATTGATGAACAGCATAAGCAACTGTTCGTTGCAATCAACAATTTGTTGGAGGCGTGTTCTAAAGGAAAAGGCCGGGATGTGTTAAAGGATACCGCTTCTTTTCTTTATGATTATACCGCCAAGCATTTTGCGGATGAGGAAAGGCTGCAGCTCGCAAGCCAATACCCTGATTACGCCAACCACAAGCAATACCACGATGCATTCAAGAAAACCGTGCGTGAGCTGATAGATCAGCTTGAAGTGCAGGGACCTACCATCGTTTTGGTGGGTAAGGTCAACACGGCTGTCGCCGGCTGGCTGATCAGCCATATCAAGCGCGAGGATGTCAAGGTGGCCGCACATATCCGTTCAAAGCGGTAGTGGCCCTTCCGGCGGTTAATGCCTCTTTATTACATTTTAAATGGGTGTTTCATATAAAACGCCGCACATCCCCTAAAAGCCGCAATTTTGGGAACCGGGCTTACGCCGTCGCGTGAGTCCGGTTCCTTCAGTCTGCTGGGCGGCGCTGTAAGAAAACAGGACAAAGACAAAATGAACAAGCACTATACACAGCCCCAAACAGCTCCTGGCGCACGGCGCCCCCGACATTTGGCCGCGTAGCCAACTGCCGGGGGCGCCGTTTAGAGGAAAAGAAGGAGGGTATCTATCCTTTTAAGCTGTAAATATCGAGGATGGCTCTGTTACGCATTTGTATAAGCGGAGATCTCCTCCTCGTCCTGCAGCGCGTCGTAGCCTGTTTCGCCGGTTCTGACCTTGATGACGTTTTCCACATCGTAAATGAAGATTTTGCCATCACCCACATGGCCGGTGTACAGCGCATTTTTCACGGCGTTGACCAGCACATCGGTTGGAATTTTGCTGATGACAATATCGACCTGAATCTTAGGCAGCAGCTTTGCTTCCACCGGAACCCCTCTGTAAAGCTGCGGATAACCCTTTTGCATGCCATAACCAAGCACATTGGTTACCGTAATGCCGGTAATACCGATGCCGTCAAGCGCTTTTTGCAGACCGCCAAACTTATTCTGGCTCGTTACAATGGTGACCTTGGTCATTTTGGCATTCGGATGCGCGGTGTTGCTGACGGGAACCGCCACCTCCGGCGCGACCGCCACAGCGGGCAGTTCAGAACCGGCATAGCCGAAGTCCAGCGTGGGAACGGTAATCATAAAGTCGGCGTAGCTGCTGACCAGACCGTGCTCGAGCAGATCCAGACCCTGTATCTCCTCCTCCGCCGTCACGCGCAGGCCATTGGTTTTCTT
>JAEWYJ010000280.1 GCA_023395695.1 Bacillota bacterium
GGGGAATTGCGTGAAAGTGGGGGCGGTAAGCCCCCACTTTTGCGTTAAGGCATAGTATGCGGGTCGTTCGCGCTCAAGCGACAAAACGAATTGTGCCCGTTTTTCTCAGTCTGGCATAAAAGGCCAAAGCGCAGCAGAGGACTTTTTGACAAGCTGTTTTGTCCCGGCAGGGCGGATAATGCCGCAAGGACAAAACAGGCCGTCTTATCCGTATTTTTAATTGGCGCTTATTAAAGTATGGCTGCCAGAATGAAGTTATAAACCGCGGCGCAAGCAACGCTGACCGGTACCGCAATAAACATCAGACGGTTGAAAAGCCGGTTGCGCTCCTCCTCATGGCTGCAGGAACCGAGAATCAGGCTACCGCCCGACGAGAAGGGGCTGATGGCGCTGCTCTGCGCGCCAAGCACGGTGCAGGCAAACAACACGGCCGGGTTTAAGCCGGTGGCGGCTGCCAGCCCCGGAATGAGCGGGAAAAGCGCCGGGGCGACAACGCCGGTCGTCGAGCTGAAAAAGCTCATGGCGGCGGCGACAAGGCTGAATGCGACAGGAATTAAAAACACCGGTACATTGGCGCCTATCCAGGCCGACAGCGCGTCGATGGTACCCGCGGCCACCGCAACCGAGATCAGCATGCCGGCGCCCGCAATCATAATGATGGTATTCCACGGCACGCGGGCGATAACCTCCTTTTGCGGGGCCAGGTTCAGCAGCAGCGCGACGATGGTAAAGAGAACCGCCACAAGGCCGACGTCGATCATTTTGCCCATTGAGGCAATAGCGCTGTTGCCCGGCAGAACAAGGCCCAGCACCGGGAAGATGAGCACGGCAATCATCATGAGAACCATGAGATTGAACGTCATTTTCTGCTTGGCGTCAAACGGCTCGGGCTTTTTAAAGGTGACCCCCGCGCCGATATGGCGGTTTGCCTTGACCCCAAAGCGGAACGCCGCGATCAGCAGCAGCGAAAACACAATGGCCAGCCCGAAAATCTTCATCTCGGTGCCGAACGATTCAAGCGCAGCCAGCGCGGGCTCGGCTTCGTAAGCGGAATCAATAAGGCTGCGGAAAATGACGCCCAGCGCCGCTGTGGGAAAGTTGCCACCCGCCAGTGCGCCGCAGTTAATGGCAACGGCGCCGGTCAGCGTATCCAGCTTCGACTCCTCGCAGATCATCAGCGTAATCGGCGCAAGAAACGCCAGCACCGTAAAGTAGGCGGCGCCCATCACCGACAGAATGACCGCTACGCCGAACAACGCAAAGGGCAGCAGGCCGGGAAACCGTCGACAGGCATACAGCAGCGCACCGGAGATTTTTTCAAGCGTGCCGTTAATGGCCGCAAAATTATAAAACAGCGAAACGCCCAGAATGACGAACATGATGCTGACCGGCCATTTTGCAATAAGCTCCTTGGTTTTCATCCCCATCATAAAGCAACCGATTATGTAGGCGAAGGCGATACAGAACAGGCCGGTATTAATCTTGGTTTTATAGCCCAGCGTAATGGCCAGTGCGATGGATGCGACGATCAGAATGCTCATTTTACTTTCCCCTCCGTTTTGGTTTACAGCCCCAGCAGCGTGGCCGGGATGGTTTGCGTCATATGGTGTATCTGTGCCAATGGAATGCCGTTATCCGCCAGATATTGCATATATTCAGCCAAGGCAAGCTCCCAGTGCGGATTTTCCATCTGTCCGCCGTCGGTATCCACCATGACATTTTGATAGCCCGCCGCCTTGATGATTTCCAAATTGGAGGCAAGGTTTTTCTGATATGCGCCGCCCCCCATATTCTGCGCATAGCAGCGCTCTAAAATGACGTTGTAATCCTTGACAATACGCAGCTGATCCTCCACGCTCATATCGACAACCCACCATTCGGGATGGGTGACGACAATGTTTTTGACCCCGGCCCGCCGTGCGGCCTCAACAACGGTAAAGCACTCCTCGGGCGAGGCATGCGCTGTACCAAGCACTGCGTTAAAATCTCTGATCAGGCCAAAGATATCGTTTAATTCCGGTACGACCCTGCCATCGCGGACAATGTCCACACCCGCCGCAGGGTCTTTTTTCATTTTTATCAAATGGTTTTTGGCCGACTGGGTGGGCAGCCAGACCACCTTTCCGCCCAGCTTCAGGCCGCTTTCAACCGCATCGGGGTTGATGCCGCCAATGGCTCTGTTAAGCGTGATACTGCCGAACATGGTAAAAGCGTTATCGCCGTGTACCTGCCTGTTGTAACGGTTACACAACCAGGCACGCTCTACCGTACTGCCCTGATGGCTTTTGATGACAATGGCTCTGGCGCCCGTACGCACCCCTGCGTCGGTCAATTCAAAATCGTCATAAGCGCGAACGCGCAGGTCGGGGTTGGTGTGGACGTGCATGTCAATAACGCCCTTGAGTGATATGGGGTTCATTAAGCAGCCTCCCTCTACGGTTTTATTACAATTCACCAAAATGAATTGCAATGTTAAAATTAATTTGTCATTTAGTATAATACAAAAATTTTAAAAATAGAAAAATACAAAAAACAGTATAGCGAACATCGTTAAAACCGATAGCTGATAAAAAATCTTATTTATTTTTGTAATGTATGCTAAATATTTTCTCTTATATGACGATAAGCATAGACTGTCCTTTGTTATATTTAACTGAATTTATGGTGTTTTAAACTTAAAAAGCAGCGTTTGAATTCATGTAAAAATTTTTGAGTCGAGAACCAATTTGATAATTTTTTCGCATTGTTATGCGGAAATTTTAGCTGTACATAAAAAACCGGGCCTCCACCCACTTTTTTACCCGATCTTACACAAGTGGGTGGCCTCATCTTGACAACGATATTTTATATGTTATATATTACATATAACGTTTCAATCATTTAAATAGCTGCTCAACCCCATTTTACTTTTCTATTGATTTTACTGCAATGACTCTGTTAATCTAAGGAGGTTTACTTAAAATGAAGGTATCAGCAATTCAGATGAATATGCGGCTTGGCGACCCCAACTATAACTTTGCACATGCCGTCGCGCTAATCCGGCAGGCGGCACAGCAAAAACCCGACGTCATCACCTTGCCCGAGACCTGGAACGTCGGCTTTTTCCCCAAGGAAAATTTGGCGGAGCTTGCCGACTGTGACGGCGAGCGCGTTCAAAGCGTGTTCGGCCCGCTCGCCAAAGAGCTTGGGGTCAATATTATTGCGGGGTCGGTCGCAAACCGCAGGGACGGCAAAATTTTTAACACCGCCTATATTTTTGACCGCGGCGGAAAGCTTGTGGCCGACTATGACAAAACGCATCTGTTTACGCCCATGGGCGAGGACAACTATTTTGAAAACGGCAGCCGCGTGGTGCAGTTTGAGCTTGACGGTGTGCGCTGCGGTATTATTATCTGTTATGATATCCGCTTTTTAGAGCTGGTGCGCACCCTTGCGCTGCAAAAAATTGACGTGCTGTTCGTCGTCGCCCAATGGCCGGATAAGCGGGTTTTCCATTGGAACACCCTCAACCGTGCCCGCGCCATTGAAAACCAGATGTTTGTCGTCTGCACCAACTCCTGTGGCACGGCGGGCGACACCCGCTACGGCGGCAGCTCCGCGCTCATCGACCCGTGGGGCGAGACCATTGCGGCAGCCGGTGCCGACGAAGAAATTATTACCGGCGAACTCGACATGTCGGTAATCAACGGTATCCGCGAGAGCATCAATGTCTTTCGCGACCGCCGGCCCACGCTCTATAAAGTCAATTAGCG
>JAEWYJ010000048.1 GCA_023395695.1 Bacillota bacterium
GTGTAGTAGTTGGGGTAGGTGCCCCGTGCCTCGTTCATTCGGCGCATATAGGACATATCCCACGACTTGAGAAAGCCGCTTGCGTTTTTAGCGTTATATTCCACTGAAACGATGGTGTTGTCTTCCACGTGAAGGGTGAGGAACTCCTTCCAGCCATTGGAATATTCCGCCATCTCCGCCGTATAATAACCGTCATGCATGCCGCTGTTGGAGGCGCTGCACCCGCAAAAAATGGCAGCCAAAGCGACGCAAACAGCCAACATAAGCATTCTTTTTATTTTCATAAACACCCTCCTATTGTCTGAGCTTAAAGCGTCTGACCATATTCTGAAGCTTGTCTGCCTGTCCAGTCAGCGTCTGGCTGGCAAAAGCGCTCTGGCGGCTTGAGTCCAGATTGCCCTTGGCCAATTGATTAATCTCGCCCATCTGCTGGGTAATGTTCTCCAGAGCCGTTTTTTCGGCGTCCAGCGCATCGGACAGATTAACGGTAACATCCGAAATTTTGTCGGACAGCGCGGCGATCTCCTCTATGGATTCCGCCGTCTGTTCGGCGCAGCGCACACCGTCAAGGATAGCCTGCTGAGAATTCTCGATAATCGTTGCAGTCTGGCGTGAGGACTGTCCGCTTTTTGCGGCCAGATCGCCGATCTCTCTGGCTACCACGGCAAAGCCCCTGCCTGCAACACCGGCGCGCGCCGCCTCTATAGAGGCATTGAGCGCCAGCAGATTGGTCTGCAGCGCAATATCCTCCATAAACTGGTTAATCTTCTTAATTTCCTCCGAGTCGGTTTGGATTTTGTTGATTGCCGACAGCATATCGGCCATGTGATGCTTACCCACCGACATGCCGGCGCTTGCCTTGTCCATGAACTGCCGCATGGCGCGGGTGTGCGCGTCTATTTCTTCTACGTTGGCGTTAATAATCAGCGCAGCGTCGTGCAGCCGCGAAAGCGACTCGGCCTGCCCGCTGGAGCCATGCTCCACCTGCAAGGCATTCTGCTCAATGCGGTGAGAGGTTTCGGACACCTCGACGGCGGACTGCCGTATGGCATGCATAATCTGGTTAAGAAAATCGACAATCTGGTTCAGCGATTGCTTCATTACAATAAAATCGCCGTTAAAGTCACCGTTGACCGAAACGTCCAGATTGCTCTGAGACAGCTCTGATAACACGCGCGACAGTTCAGAAGTATAGCTGTTGATACCCGTGACCGTATTGGACAGCGCCAGCGACAGCGTTTCGGTTTCATCACGCGTTTTTTCAATCTCAACAGCGGTATGTAAATCGCCCTGTGCCAGTGTCGAAATGCGGTTGGTGACACGTCCAAGCGGCTCCTGAATCTTTTTGGAGAGACGAAGCATTGTCATAGCGGCAAAGGCCAGCAGCAGCACCGTAATGCCCAGACTGACCATAATGGCCCTGTTGGCGGCGGCCATAAAATCGCTCTGTGGTGCGGTAACCACCAGCGACCACAGCGTTCCTCTTACAGGAGAATAGCTGAAATATTGCTTGCCGGCACCGCTGCCCGTCTCAAACGCGCCAGTCAGCCCCTGCGCCATCTGCCCGGTCATATGCCGGAGCGCATCACTGTCGCCAAACAACCCGTAGATAGATTCTCCGCCGGAGACCTTTGCAGAATCCGGATGGGCCATCAGCGTTCCGTCATGGTTGACAATAAAAGCAATACCACTCTTGCCAATGGTGATATTGCTCAGCACATCGTTCAAAATATCGTATTTATAGCTGCCCAGCATGTAGTAAAGCGCTTTTCCGTCGGCGCCCATCACCGGGACACCCACAACAATCTCCAGCCCGCTGTCGGTGATGCGTGTATCGTCTATCACCACATTCGTCGTCTGCTGCAATAGCTCAAATTGCCGGGACTGCGCGACGCTGACCGGGCTGCCGACACTCCCGGTATACAACTGCCCATCCACAGAATAAAGCGCCAGCCATACAAACTCAATGCCCGATTTGGCCTTATCCAGCAGCGCTTGCTTGCCGGACGGGTTGACTGTAACATCAATCAGCGCCGGATTTTCCGAGATCATAACCACTCGGTCCACCAGCATATGCAAATTGCCCTCAACGCTTTGAGAAGCGGATTTAGCCAGAGGTTGGAGCGTATTCGACAACACGCTGCCGGTCAGTGACCACATGAAGAAAACCATAACCAGCATTAAAACAGTGGCTATGGCAAGCACAATAACTGCTGTATTTTTCAGGATCTTGGTTCGGATTCCCGCCTTAATTTTCACAATGTCCCTCCCAGGTTGATACAAAATTTTGCAAATAGTACCCAACTTATAGCCGATTAGCCGACAATTTTAAAACGAACCAGCGTTGACATGCCTGTTTTTGCGCAGCAAGGCGGATGCCGCGGCTGAACTGGCGCCCAGCGAGAAGGGCAACGCAGCAACACAGAAAACAAGCCGCCAAGATGGGGCAATTTTAAAGTTAGTCGCCTACAGCACCGGCATCTCTTTCTTAATGCCGAACGGCAGCACAATCAACTGCGCTTGCCAGAAATCCGACACCCCTGCCCTGCCTTTCACAGACGGGCAG
>JAEWYJ010000060.1 GCA_023395695.1 Bacillota bacterium
CCCGCGCAGCCGACTCGGCCGAGGGCGAAATGCTGCGGCGGGTGGTTATTTCACAGCTTTCGCGCACACGGCATGCGCTGTGCGACATTGCCTCGGTCACCGGGCAGGTGTCTGAAAAGCTGGAGGCGCTGAACGGGGACCCCATTGAATCGGTGCTGGCCAAAGCCTGCGCCAAAGTGTGCAAGGGGTGCAGGGATTCACCGCGCTGCTGGCAAAGCAATTACGAAGAGACCGCCGACGCGCTCAACCACGCCTTTGCGGCGGCCCGCAGTGGGCGCGAAGCGGAAGAATCGGACTTTCCGTCCCATTTTAAATGCCTGCAGCCGGACAAGCTGCTGTCTGCCATCAATGAGCAGGCCGGAGGTTACTTAACCCACCGTGCCGAAAAGCGGCACGCGGCACAGCTGCGCAGCGTCTCAAGCGATCAGTTCAGCGGCATGGGACTGCTGCTGGCATCGTTGCAGGAGCAACTCAGCGAATATGCCAGTGCGCCCGCCGCCACCACCGACGCCATTAACAAATACCTGACTGCCAAAAACTGCGAGGCCGCCTCGGTCTGCTGCTACCTCGACGCACAGCAGCATGTCAGCCTGCTGATTGAGCTGCCGCTGCATAAGGTCACCCGCCTGATCTCTCCACAGGTGACGGCCGATCTTTCAGAACTGGTGGCGCAGGAGCTTTCGGAGCCTGAGACGCTCTGCGAGGGCGCAATTGCCCGCCTGTTCTGGACTGCCAAGGCACATTATGCGCTGGAGTCGTCCTTTGTTCAGCGCGCTGCCAACCAGAACCGCTTCTGCGGCGACAGCTGCAGCGTCATTGCCCGTGCACAAGGCCGCGCCGTGCTGCTGTTAAGCGACGGCATGGGGGTGGGCAGCCCCGCGGCGGTGGACGCCACCATGACCACCTCGCTTTTGGAACGACTGCTGCGTGCCGGGGCGGACTTTACCGCCGCACTGCGCTTAGTCAATGCCGCGCTGCTTTCAGGCGGCGGGGAAGAGCGGCTGTGCACCGTGGATGCCGCGCTGCTGGACTTATACACCTGCCGGCTTGATATTTTTAAGGCCGGCGCCGCCCCGACCTATATTCTGCGACAGGGCCGCTGCGCCAAGGTAGAATCTCCGTCACTGCCGGCGGGTATTCTCAGCGGGGCAGAGGCCAAGCACACAACACTGTCGCTGTCGGAGGGGGATCTCATTGTTATGATTTCAGACGGCTTGCTTGAGTCGGGCGGCGACTGGATCTCCTCTCAGCTCATTGCACTGGCGGATCACCCGTTGGAGCAGCTGTGCGAGGGCCTGCTGGAAACCGCATCGATCAGGCGCATCACCACACACGAGGACGACATGACGGTGCTGGCCGCCCGGGTGGTTGCCGCATAACTGTTTACTCCGATTGCTTCGCAGCAGATTTTATGCCCCGCCGGAACTTGTTGTCGGCTGTGCACTGGCAGCCTGCTCTCCCCCTGTCCCGACGGGGCGTAAAATCCGCCGCTTTATAGTCAAACACGTTAAAACACAAGTCCTTTTAATGGGTTGTGCTGGTCTGGCTCATGCGTTTTCTTGCAAGGCGCAGTCTGGCGGCATCCTTTACCGTACCAGCCACAAACCGGCTTTGCCAAGTCTGCCGCACTTTATAGTAGACCACCTTGAAAAGCTGTACTGAATTGGAGCGGCTATTTTTTGTGCCGCAAGGCAGACGACGCAGGCGGGCTGTCGCCCGTCAAGGAGGATAACGCAGCGGCGCGGAAAATAGGCCGCCAAGGCAGTTCGTTTTTAAGTTTTCCGCTTATACTATTCGTTTATCGTTGTAAATTGCAAATTTGCAGCGCTTTCACTTCAAGCCCGCTTATAAAAATCTCCGCCCCAAATATGGGCGGAGATTTTTTGCGGTGTTATTCAAGGCCGCTTTCAAAAAAATATACACCGGCGGCGCTTTTTCGCTCCAGCACCGCCAGCGTGCGGCCATCCGGCGAAAATTTTGCGTCACAAAACCGGGGCAGCGTCGCAATGTCCACAGCCTGCCCCGTCAGGATATCAAAGGTGTAAACCGTGCAGGGCTGCCTGTTACCCGCCTGCCGCCACCACACCGTTGTGCTTTTATGCGCATCTAAAATACTGCGAAACTGCTCAACATAGGGCGACGGACGGGCGGCAATTTCCTGCCCTGCCTCAACGTCAAGCAAACGGAGCAGGCCATCGGGGTGATCGAGCACCTTTGCGACGATATACCGGCTGTCGTTTGACCAGTAGGTGTTCTGATCGGTTTGAGGAAAAGCGAATTCGCAGACAGGGCGGCCCGCGCGGTCGGCCACGCACTTGTTGACCGGGTGACCAACGCCGCCAAAATACTTATTGTAAAGCAGATAACGTCCGTCGGGGGACCATTGCGGTACATCGAAAAAATATGCCTCCGTCTTGGTCGCAACGCGTATCGCTTTGCCGTCGCCGCTTCGGATAACAATGCCCTGCGCATCCCGCCCGGTATACAGCCCGCCGAACGTATTGCCGTGCCAATCGTCCCCCTTGTAGGGTAGCGCCGTAATCTGCGCCAAATCGGCTTGCGGCAACAGATAGAGCTGTTCGGACGAGGTGATAAGCACCTCGTCGGCGTTGGCGCGAATATCCCCGACCCAACCGCCGTCGCTAAAGGCGCAAGCCAGCCGCTCGGTTTTATCCGCCATATTGTAAACCACCACTGCTTTTTCAGTAACATCGGGGCCGTTTCGCGTTTCTTCCGGCCCAAAAACCGCAATCAGTCTTGTGTTGTCAATCCAGCCAATCGCCTGTGCTTCCCACCCCTCTCCGCCGTAGGATGTGGGGATGGTAACTGCCGAGGGAACCTCGGGCGTCACTGCCGCGTTGCCGGTTCCCTCTCCGCCGGATTCAACCGGCGAAACAGCTTGGGAGGAAGGGGCGCCGGACGGGCTGCTCACCGGGGCCGGCCCGCAGGCCGCCAGCGCTGCGGCGATAACGCAGCAGAGTCCGGATATACAGAGCTTCTTTAACGGCATAGCACTTTCTCCTTCGCAATCGCTTCGCATAAAGCCGGGCAGCTAAGCAGCATCCGGCTTATTTAAAATATAAATCCTTGGTCGGGAACTGTGGCTCGCAGGTGTAGTTGATGCCCAGCTTTAAAAAGGTTGCGCCGTCGGCCTGTGTAATAATGTCTGAGCAATGCGCGTCGCAACCGCGGAGCTTTGGCAGCTGCTTCATTGCAAGCTCCGCAGTAGGATTTGTCGCGGCTGAGATTGAAAGCGCCTGCAGAACCTCCTCAAGCTTTAAAACAGGATAGCGCGAGCCGAGCACTTCTTTTTTAAGCCGCACAATCGGCTCGAGCACGATGGGCGAAATGAGCAGAATCTCATCCGCAAGTCCGGCTAACAGCTTGATGGAATTAAGCACCGCGCTGGCGGTGTCATTCATCAGCTCAGAAGATTTTCCGGTAACAATCTGGCCATCGGGCAGCTCCAGCGCCACCGCGCTTCTGCCGCTGTCCTTCGCCTTCTGCACGGCGGGGGCCACGGTGCGCCGGTCGGTCACACGCAGCCCCAATGAGCTCATCAGGAATTCAATGCGCTGACAGGCCTCAAGGTCACCCTCGCCCTTCTTATAATCGCAGCGGGCTTTGAAGTAGCGCCGGATAATTTCCTGCGAGGCGGCGTCGCGCACCGCCTCGTCGTCGGTGATGCAGCTGCCGATCATATTGACGCCCATATCGGTGGGCGAGGCATAGATATCCTCGCCGAGAATACGGTTAAGAATGGTGCGCACCACCGGGAACGCTTCAATGTCGCGGTTATAGTTGACGGTGGTAACCCCGTAGGCCGACAGGTGGAAGGGATCGATCATATTGACGTCCTTTAAGTCGGCGGTCGCCGCCTCGTAGGCCACGTTGACAGGATGCTGCAGCGGCAAATTCCACACCGGGAAGGTCTCGTACTTGGCGTAGCCGGCCCTGACGCCGCGCTTCTGCTCGTGATAAAGCTGCGACAGGCAGGTGGCCAGCTTGCCGCTGCCGGGACCGGGCGCCGTGACGACCACCAGCGGGCGGGAGGTTTCGATATAGGGGTTCGCGCCGTAGCCCTCGTCCGAGACGATGACGTCCACCTCCGAGGG
>JAEWYJ010000187.1 GCA_023395695.1 Bacillota bacterium
ATGAGCAATTGGCCTGCAACCAACGTCGCATCTGACCGTGTTGAAAAGCAGCCATATACACCAGTTTTATAAGCATTTTGCCTCTCCGTGCGCAAAATTCTCCCGCCGTTAATCCGCTTCAGAATTAGCCGGAGCGTTCTCAGCTTAATGCCTTGCGCTTCTGCGCCCGTCTTTGCAGCAGGGGTATCAGCAGCGAAATACCGATCAGAACTGTAAAAACCAACGAGATAACGGTTGAAAAGAAGGTTCCGTAGCTCCCACCGGACATGAGTAGCGCACGCCGGAAGTTGCTCTCGGCCATAGGGCCAAGAATAAGACCCAGTACCGCCGGTGAGGCCGAAACCTCAAGCTTTTGTAAAAAGTAGCCCACAATGCCGAAAAACAGCATAACCCCAACATCAAAAAAGTTATTGGCCATGGCGTAAGAGCCTACCACGCAGAGCAAAAAGATGGCCGGCACCAGAATGGGCTTGGGAATTGACAGCACCTTGGTAAACAAACGGATGCAGGAAAGCCCCAAAAGCACCATACAGCAGTTTGCCACAAAAGAGCCTAAAAAGATGGTATACACCAGCAGCGCATTATCCCTGAAGAGCAGAGGGCCGGGTTGCAGCCCCTGCACCGTAAGCGCGCCGATCATAATAGCGGCCACCGCATCCCCCGGCACCCCCAGCGTCAGCATAGGAATCATCGCGCCGCCGGTAACGCCGTTATTGGCAGATTCCGGCGCAATAATGCCCTCCGGTAAGCCGGTGCCAAAGCGTTCCGGATGCTTGGAAAGGTTTTTAACCTGCCCATAGGAAACAAAAGCGGCAATATCCGCCCCCGCACCGGGAATAATGCCGATAAAAGTACCCACCGTTCCAAAAATGGGCGCCAGCTTGGCCATCAGCTTCCAGTCGGATTTTGGAGGAATAATATTATTCACCTTTGCATTGACAACGCTTTTTTCTTTGATGGTTTCCAGGCTTTCAAAGGCCTGGGACATGGCAAAAAGCCCAATCATAACCGGTATGTAGTTGATACCGCTGAGCAAATTGGCGTTGTTATAGGTAAAGCGGGTATATCCGCTGATATTGTCAATGCCAATGCAGGCCAGCAAAATACCCATGCAGCCGCAGATAATGCCTTTTGACAGCAGCTTGCTTGAGATGCTGGCAATAATGCAAAGGCCAAAAACCGCCAGCATAAAAAATTCCGGCGCAGAAAAGCGCAGGGCCAGCTTGGCCAGCTGAGGCGATATCAACACCAGAAAAATGCAGCTGACAACGCCCCCGATAAAGGACGAGATGGTAGACAGCCCCAGTGCGCGCCCCGCTTCGCCCCGCTTTGAAAATTCGTAGCCGTCCAGCACGGTGGCGGCGGCGGCGGGCGTTCCGGGCGTGCGTAGCAAAATAGCGGATATTGAGCCGCCATAAATAGCGCCCACATACACCCCCACCAAAAGCAGAATGCTGGGCGCAGCCTCCATGCCAAAGGTCAGGGGCAGCACCAGCGCCACACCCATGGTGGCGGTCAGCCCGGGCAGACACCCGATACACATTCCGGCCGCGACTCCTAAAAAGATGAACAGGATGATCTGAGGATTAAACACCGCGGCAAATATCTCGGTTAACATATGGTTTTCTCCTCCCTATTTTTAGCGCTCTAAAACAGCAGGCCAAACCGCAGCGGCACATGCAGCACCTCGCTGAAAAGGCCAAAAACAATACCGGTTAAAAAGGCGGAAACCACAGCGCAAACCCAATAACGGTAATTGCCAAACCATTTAATTAAACCAAACAGCAGCAGAAAGCTGGCGATGCAAAACCCAATCTGTGGCATTAGAATAAGATAAAGAACGAGAATAGCCATACAGAGATAAACCCGCCTGTGCCCTTCGGAGCGCAACCCCAACGGCACATCCTCCGCGGACGTCATGCGCAGTGTGGAGAGCACCAAACTGGCCGACGCCACAATCATCAGTACCGCAATCATAATGGGAACCATTCCCGGGCCGGGAATACCTGCGCGACCCCGGGGAAACGACAGGCTCTGGACAATGACAAAAAGGCCCAGAAGCGAAAATACACCGGCTATGATAAAATTTCCTTTTTTCAAACAGACCCCTCCCTCTGGCAACAAGTGCGATTGATTTGGGCAAGGGAAGGAAGACGCATTTGCTACGCCTTCCTTCCCTTATAAATACAGAAGTCTTCGACCGGCAAAGCCGGTGTGGTCTGTTAAAGACCCAGAGAAGCAATCAAATCCTTATAAAATCCGTTGTCGGCAGCAAGCTTCTTGCCGAAATCGGCGCTATTGAGCAGCTCGATGATATTGTTGGAATCCTTCATAAAGGTTTTAAAGCTGTCCTTATTAACGCCGGCGGTAAAAATCTCTTCCAGCCAGCTTACAACCTCGGCAGGGGTATCCTTGGGCACGCCAAGACCTCTCCATGTGCCAACCGCCACATCGTAGCCCAGCTCTTTTGCGGTGGGGATGTCGGGGATTTCGGAAATGCGGTCAGGCGCCAGAACTGCCAGTACCTTAAGCTCGCCGGCGGCCACCTGTGCGGAAACCTCGGCGTAGCTGACCGAAACAGCGTCAATATGCCCGCCCAGCAGAGACGTAATCGCAGGTGCAGCACCCTCAAAGGGCACATGGACAAACTCGACGTCTGCGGCCTTGCCCAGACCGGCGGCAGCCAGATGCCAGATAGCGCCCACGCCGGAGTTGCCGATTTGCAGCTGCTTGGTTTTAGCGTCCGCAATCAAATCCTCAAGGCTGTTGTAGGGGGAATCTGCCTTAACAGTGATGGCGCTGTAAGCCGAGTTGACCATGAGCAGAGGGGTAAACTTGTCGTAGTAGATATCGCCGCCGGTACCGGTATGGGGCAGCGTTACCAGCTCAACCGTAATCATGGTGATGATGTTACCGTCAGGCTTGGCATTTTGGCCATAGGACATGCCGACAGCGCCACCGCCGCCGGTGCGGTTTTCAACCGCTATCCCTTTGGGGAACTGATCCTTGACATTATCCACCAACGCACGGGCAACAAGGTCGGTGCCGCCGCCTGCGCCATAAGGGACAATGACCGTGACCGGAGATTTGGGATAATCTAATGCCGGCGCCTGACCGGCGCTTGAGCCTGCCGGCGCATTGCCGGAGGATGACGACGCAGGAGCACCTGCGCCACAACCGGCCAAAAGGGTTAAAACCATCAGAGAAGCAACTAGCATTGACATTAGTTTTTTCATGATCTGTTCTCCTTTTTTACTTTTATAGTCCTACCGCCAGAAAAACGAAACAGGCCTTGGGAAAACTGTTTTGTGACTGATAAGGCGTCTGGGTTTTCTATTGGTTTGACTCTATTGCACACGCCTATAAAACGTAACGCTATTATAGTCGACAAGCTTAAAAAACGTACTGCCTTGGCGGCCTATTTACCGCGCCGCTGCGGCACCAGCCTATGTGGAGCGGCGCACCGGACACTGCGCCCTTTTTCAGGGCCGCTACCGGTAAATGATGCGGGTATTCTCGGCAAAGCCGTCAAAGGCCTTGCGGTTGGGCAGCCCCTCGACATCGCCATAGCTAGAAACGGCCATAGCGCCCATAAGCGCCCCCATATGGCCACAGACCTCAACGCTTCGGCCCTCAATAACGCCGGCCAGAAAACCCGCGTTAAAGGCATCGCCCGCGCCTACGGTGTCCACCACCCGCACCTGAACCGGCGGTATCAAAAAGGTGTCGGTTCTGTCGGCAGCCTGCGCGCCCTGCGCCCCCAGCTTCAGGCCGATACGCCCCACGCCCATCGTGCGTAAGCGGGCAATTATCTCCCGGGGCTGGTCGGTGCCGAGGAGCAGCTCCCCTTCGTCCGCCCCAAGCAATACGATATCACTTTGGGAAAGCAGGGGTAAAAGGGCAGCCTTGGCGCTTTGAGCACTCCAAAGCTTCAGGCGGATATTCGGGTCAAAGCTGACCAGACAACCCGCCTGCCTGGCAACATGTACCGCATAGGCAACCGTCTCGGCACAGCTGTCGCTGAGCGCCGGCGTAATGCCTGAAACGTGTAATATCTTTGCGCGGGCAATATAATGCGGGTCAATATCATCAGGGCAAAGGCTGCTGCCCGCCGAATCCTTACGATAGTAGAACACACTGGTTTGGCCCTGTGCGTCAAACTGCTTGAACATCAGCCCGGTAGACGCACCCGGGGTTTTTACGGCATGCGAAATATCCACCCCTTCGCCCCTGAGCTCGCGCAAAATAAACTCGCCGAATTCGTCCTCGCCTATTTTACCTACCCATCCGCTGGTGTGTCCCAGCTTTGCCATGCCGATTGCCACATTACTTTCGGCCCCCGCTGTCTTTTTGCCAAAGCTTGAGCAATATCGGATATATCCCTGCTCGTTTGGAATAAATGCAACCATCGTTTCGCCGATGGTCACCAGATCCTGCATGATACGCACCCCCTGCCCTTATGTTGGCCCAAAGGCCGTCAGCTGTAATTCCATCTGGCAATGTTGCTGGATATAATCGCTTCAATACAAACCTTGGCTTCCAGCATCAGCAGCTTGACCTGGTTTTCTTTTTCAGCGCTGTAACGCAGCACCGGTGTTGCCACACTCAGCGCCGCCAGATAGCGGGACTGATGACAGATGGGCACCCCGACACAGCAGATATACTGGGTAGATTCCTCCTGCTCATAGGCAAAGCCGGTATGACGCACCTCGGCGAGCTGGCGGTTGAGCTCATCAAAGCTGTTAATTGTGTTAGGCGTGACCTGGTGCAGGCCGTTCGGGTAAAGCTGCTTGATCTGCGCTGGAGAAAACTGGCTCAGCAGCGCCTTTCCGCAGCTGGTGGAATAGGCCGGAAGCTTGCGCCCCGGAGAGGATATCACCTTAATTTTGGTAAAAGAATCGCTCATGGCCAGATAGAGCATATCGCCGTTATCCAGCGTACCAAAAAACACGGTTTCTTCCACCTTGGCTGCCAGGTTGCGCACCTCCTGCGCAATGGAATCTAAAATGTCGTTGGCGCTTATATAGCCTCTGCCCAATACAAAGAGTGCGGCGCCTATATAGTAACGCCTTTCGGTTTCTTTATAATGCAGATAGCCCCGCTTTACCATCGTTGCCAAAAGAAGATGCAGACTGCCCTTAGGCACCTTGACCAGCCGGGCAATATCCGAAAAGGAGACACCGCTTTCATGCTGGGCGATCGTCTCCAGAACGTCAAAAATTCTGGCAGTGGTGTGATGCTCAAGCTCGCTCAAAACTGCCCCCCCTCTCCCGTACGGTTTTCGGAACACTGTTCCTTTTGATTTTAATATGAATATTTTCCAATTTCAATTGGCAATCACTACGAGCTTTTTACGTAAATATTGTATAGAAATGGATTAATTTTTCTCATTTTTTTGTTTTTTTCGCATAAACGTTCAAAATCCGCTCTTCGTTCTTATATAGGAACGAATTAATGGCGCCCCAAGCGCTTTTTCATGATAGCAAACAGTATCGGCCAACAAGACCATTAAATGGCCCTGTTACGCCATAAATATTAAAAGCGCTTCGGAAAACCTGTTCCTAAGCGCCTTTACAGAGCGGTATGCAGCAGCATACAAATTTATATATTCAAAATGCTTTTTACATTTAAGTCGCAGTGACTGGATTTGATATTAATAGCCAGTTCCTCAGCGGCGGATAGAATGGCCAGCACACAAATGACGCCACACAAAAAGCGAAAGCTTGCCGATAACATAAAATAGGCGGAGGCAAATAAAGCAGCTCCTGTCGCCTTATTTAAATAAGTGTGCAGTGAAACGAAGCAATGGTATTTTATCCATCCGGTAAGATAAGCAAAAACCCGAATAGCTGCAATAAAGGGAATGGCCCATAGAACTGCTTTTGGAACCAGACCAAGTAAAACCGGCCACAGCCTGAGCATGACCACAAACAGAAAAGCCATGTCCGCAATGCTGTCTAAAACAGCTCCGCTTTTGCTGGCCGTATGGGTATGACGCGCGATCATTCCGTCAAGCATGTCGGTAACGCCACAGCAGGTATATAAAATATAGAATTGGGCTGAGAGCGGCGTTGAAAAAATGAGGATAGCTGACAGAATAATTCTGGCAGAGGTCACGACGTTGGCAATATATTTTATAAGCGCTTCGCCTCCCAAGTGTTTTTGTCTGTCTGCAACGACGGTGGCACGAAATATTGCGGCATTATTGGAACAAACACGATAAATAGCGTGCGGATTTTTGTAACAGCGCCAAACTCGGATCTAAGAAAAACGGATGCCCGACAGAATTAAACATCATGCCCCAATAGCGCTTATCCTCGTTCTATAAATAATTGGTTTTAAAAGTTAACAAACAACAGCAGGTTTGCAGCGCCTTATGGATTTTGAACCGCTGCTTGCCCGGGGCGCAGCACACTAATGATTCCGCCCCACGTGCACATGCATTTTGAGGCGTTATCCAAAACGGGCAACCCGTCAACCAATACGGTGTGCGAGCCGGGTATCCACGGCGCAGCTGTAACCGGAACGCAGGGCATGGGCGTGCGTACGCCCAGCGCCGCCGCAGTAGCCGCAGCAACCACAGGGTTGGAAAGGGCGCTGCACATGCCAAAGGGCTGTATGTTCACCATGGGCCTGTTGTCCAGAATAGTTGCAACCGGCGCTGCACCGCAGGACACTGCGGCCTCAGATGGCAGCACCGCCAGCTCGGACGGCGCCGCGCCAAAGGTGCATTGGAGCATTGCCCCACCACATATTGTTCCCACTTTGGCCCCTCCTCCGACAGCTTTTAAGGTGCGCACCGCCTACCGGCGCTTCTTCACCGGATCATCGACGCTAACCGCAGGCTTTTGCGCTTTTGGCTGTCAAGATTCATATTACCATAATTTTTATTATTTTTAAATATCTGTTCTCACAATAGGCCCTTTATATGCGCTCTGCTGCTAAACCGATTTATGCGTTTTAATCTTCCGTATGGTCTCAAAGCCTTGTATTGAGATAAGCCCGTCTGCTTAAGGCAAAACACTGCTGTATCGGGCTTGCGCTTGCCGCCTTGTCCGCTTAACAAGCGACGTTGGAATTGGCATGCGTATTTTTAGGGATGCAAGGCGGACAACGCAGGCGGGTTGACGCCGGAGAAATTTCAGGCGATAATAAGGGATATTGGAAAATGCAAACGCTGTAAGGGAGAAAGCCAATGACACTGCAACAATTAAAATATTTTATTGAAACGGTTAATTGCGGTTCAATAAATAAAGCGGCCGAGCGCCTTTTTATTGCACAGCCAAGTCTTTCAAACGCGCTGCGTGACCTGGAGGCGGATATTGGCCATGAGCTTTTTACACGAACCCCCAGAGGCATAGCGCTGACCACGGACGGCGCCGAATTTCTTGGCTACGCCCGTCAGGTGGTTGAACAGGCGGGTCTTCTTGAGCAACGCTGGCTCAACAAAAAGCCCTCGCGGCGGCTATGCGCCATTTCCACCCAGCATTATGCCTTCGCCGTAAATGCGTTTGTGAATATGGTTAAAAAAACCGATGCTGAAGAATATGAATATACGCTGCGCGAAGCGAGAACCTTTGAGATTGTCGAGGATGTCAAAAATCTGCGCAGCGAGCTTGGCATCCTTTATATGAACCGTTTTAACCGTCAGGTAATAGAAAAGCTGCTGCGTGAAAACAATTTGAAATTTCACCCGCTGTTTACGGCCAAGCCGCATGTGTTTATAAGCACCGCAAACCCGCTGGCAAAAAAAGCCTCGGTGTCTCTTGAGGATTTGGCCGATTACCCGCGTTTATCTTTTGAGCAGGGCGGCTACAACTCCTTTTATTTCTCCGAAGAAATACTCAGCACCGAATACGCCAAAAAGGACATTCATGTCGGAGACCGGGCAACCATTTTTAACCTGATGATCGGACTGAACGGCTACACCATTTCTACAGGAATTGTGAGCGCCGATTTAAACGGCGACAATATTACAGCTATACCGCTGCGCGTTGATGACCCCATAGAGGTTGGCTGGATTTCGCATAAGGATATTCAGCTGACACGCCAAGCATTCCTGTACCTTGAGGAATTAAAAGCGGTTATCGCCGAATATGGCGTCTGTGTTAAAAATGAGTTATAGCTGTCGGCTATAACTCGGGATATCTTTTTAGTGTTACAAGTAAGTCCTTCTTGTATGCTACAATCAATATATACTAAATCCATATGCATACTAAACGTCAAGGAGGATTCCCCATGAGTAAAAAATTCCAGACCGTAGGCAGCCTGTTGCGCCCGGAGGCTTTGCTGAAATATAAGCGGCAGATTGAACAGCGCGACAACATTCGCTATCCGTTCTACAAAGATTTTGAAGGCTATGAGCAGCGCGAGGCCGAGGCCATTCAGGCCGTTGTCGCCAAGCAAATTGAGCACGGGCTGACGGTTATAACCGACGGCGAATATTCCAAATCCATGTGGCATTTAGACTTTGTCTGGGGATTGGGCGGCATCGACCGTTATATCGCCGAGCACGGCTATTTCTTCCGCGACAAGGACGGCTGCTCCAAATACGAAACCCGCAGAGATATCGGCCTGCGCATCACCGATACGCTTAGCGGAAAAAGCCATCATTTCATTGAGGTATTTAAAAAGCTGCAGGCCGCCGCAGGTGAACACGAGACCAAATTGTGCGTACCGTCGCCCTCTCATATTTTTGGTGAGTTATCCTGGTCCGATAACGTTGGCGGCAAGGATTCGGTTTACAAAAATCCGCAGGAGCTGAAAAAGGGCCTGGTGCAGGCCTATAAGGAGTTCGTTGCGGAATACGCCGCTGCCGGAGGGCGTATTCTGCAATTTGACGACTGCCTGTGGGAAATTTTTGCAGATGACAACCCCAATTCGCCCTACACGGGTGAGAACATCAATCAGGACGAGGTTCAGGCTCTGGCCGGAGAGTTTATCGATATTAACAATACGGTAATCGACTTTGGACACAGCCTCGGCTTAAAAATGTGGACGCATAACTGCCGCGGCAACTACGATTCCCGCAATATGGGCGGCGGCTCGTATGCCAAGATTGCCAACCTGTTCCTGAAGCAGCTTAAATATGACCGCTTTTTCCTTGAGTGGGATGATGACCGGGCCGGCTCGCTGGAAGCGCTCAGCGTTTTTAAGGATAAGACCGGAACCGAAATTGTATTGGGCCTGTTGTCTTCAAAAACGCGCACGCCCGACGACGAAGCCCGTGTTATCCGCCTGCTGGACGAAGCCTCCCGTATTATTGAAAAAGACCGGCTGCTCCTCTCGCACCAGTGCGGCTTTGCGTCTTGCGACGGCGGCAACGAGCTGACGGAGGATGAGCAGTGGGCAAAGATTGACCAGGGACAGCGGATTGCCCGCCAATACTGGGGTATTTAACCGCCCAAAACACTCAAAAACAAAAAAGAACCTGTCAATTCAATGTGACAGGTTCTTTTTTCACTTGGATCATTTTTGTTCTTCGCTGAACAGGCACTTGGCCAGCTTTGTAAACATCTGGTCGCGGTACATGATCGCCTGCTTATCCTTACCGTCGGAATAATCATAAAAGCCGCCGCCGCTTTTTACGCCGAACCGCTTGTTATCAAAGCATTCCTTCAGCAGCGAGAAGCTATCCTTTTCGTCGCAGAGATCGGCAAAAAGATAGGACGCAATGTTATGAAAAATATCCAGCCCGCCCAAGTCGGCCACCTCAAACGGGCCAAGGCAGGCATAGCGGAAGCCCAGCGCATATTTCATGACGTCGTCGATGGCCTGAGTTGAAGCGATGCCCTCCTCATAAATGTGCAGGCACTCCCGCAGCACCGCAAATTGAATTCGGTTGAGCACGAATCCGGGTGCGTCGTTGACCATGACCGGCTTTTTGCCAACCTTCAATGCCATTTGGTAAACAACATCGGCCGCATCCTGTTCGGTCTGCTCCCCTTTGATGACCTCCACCAACGGAATGATATGCGGCGGATTAATCCAGTGCATTCCCGCAAAACGCTGCGGGTCACAACACCCTGCGCCGCACTGCGCGACATGGGCAACCATCTCGGCTTTGACAGGGTGAATTTTTGGACCTGGGCAGAGTTTGCAAGAATGCAAAATATCACCGAGCGGCCAAAGCAGCTTCAAGCCAGCCCAATTCCGCCCGGATTTTTTTCGCCGCTGGGTTTGGACTGCGCTGTG
>JAEWYJ010000190.1 GCA_023395695.1 Bacillota bacterium
CAGAAAACAAGCTCCCAATTGAAGCGCTCTTCCCGCGTGTTGTAGTCCACCGGAATACCGCGGCCAAAGTCCTCGCATTCAATAGAGCCGTCCGCATAGCGCGTGAGTATGATCTTATTGCCGTAGCCCTCGCGCGCCTCATCAATTGAGTTTGAAAAAATCTCGAATACGGCATGCTGGCAGCCATCCAGACCGTCCGAACCGAAAATAACCGCCGGGCGCTTGCGCACACGGTCGGCTCCTTTAAGCGAGGTGATGCTTTCGTTGGTATATCCCGAAGCAGGCTTCGTCATAAATTTCCCCCTCCTGCATAGTTGTCGTAAATAATATTGTTCAAAGGGGCCTGCCCGCAAACCGCCTGCGGCAGGCGTGTAGCGGAGAGGAAGGTTGCCCCCAAAAGCTTGTCTGCCGGCGCGATAACGGTATAAGCATAGCATATCCCCTTAAACGTTTAAAAACAGTCAAAATAAAGCGCAGAAGCTGCGCCTTAGTTTATTCTAGCTGGAAATCGCTGCATTTGTCAAGCGGGCCGTGATGTGGCGCGTCTGTCCATGGCTTAAGGATATAATTTTGCAGCCGATAAAAAAATTGTCGGGCCGGCAGCAGATTGCCGGTAGCCTATTGATAAATCTGAAATTTACCAGCTTTTGCGCTTATTGATTTCACTTATCCTAAGGACAAAGTCCAAATTGACAACATCGGTGGAATTTTTAGTTTCCAACAATAGCGCATTGTCAGCAATCTCTTTAATAACACATTTAAATGTACTGTTTATTGTGTATATATAACATTCTTTGCCAATGAATTTTTTTGCAAATTCAAGCATTTGTAAATTCTCCTCTTTATTTTTTTGCTTAATTATGTTTCTAATAATTTCCCTTTTATTATTTTCTTCAACTATAATAATAAACAGTGGGACAAATAAAGCAATATATATAGCCGGATTCAAAATTCACACTTCCCACCCAATATCAATAAGGCGCTGTTTGGACCGCACAACAAATTTTTATCGAACAGCAGAACGTCATGCAATATGATGCGACAGCACATTTGATTTACAGAACGCCCCACACGGTACACACCTATTTAAAACTTCTAATTGGGTCGCTCGCCCACCTGCGCAATCAACCGCCGGACGCCCTGCGCAATACCGGCATGTGAAGTGCTGCTTAAATCGGGATCCTCTCGCAGCAACGCCGCCGCTTCCTGTTGCGCCTTTGAAAAGAGCGCGGCATCCTGTGCCAGATCGGCATTTTCAAGCCCCGGCAGACCGTGCTGCCGTGCCCCCAGAATATCGCCCGGCCCGCGCAACCGCAGATCCTCCTCGGCGATGCGAAAGCCGTCGTTTGTGGCGGTAATGGCCGCCAGTCGCTCGGCGGTGGGCTGGCTTTTGGAATCGGTCACAAGAATGCAATATGCACTGTGTCGGCCGCGCCCGACCCGTCCCCGCAGCTGGTGCAGCTGAGAAAGCCCGAAGCGCTCTGCGTTTTCAATCAGCATCACCGCGGCGTTGGGAACGTCCACCCCGACCTCAATGACCGTGGTGGAAACAAGCAGCTGTAGCTCGCCCGATACAAAGCGCGCCATGACCCGTTCCTTGTCGGCGGACTTCATTTTGCCGTGCAGCAGCCCGACGGCATAGGCTTTAAACGCGCCCTCAGCAAGCGCTTTGGCATAGTCCTCTGCGGCGTGCAGCGGCGGGCCCGGCAACGCTTGCTGATCCTCCTCCTGTGTGCCCACCAGCGGACAGACAATATAAGCCTGCCTGCCCTCATCAAGGCGCTGGCGTATAAAGCCGAACGCGCGCTCCCGCTTGGCCGAATCGATGCGGTAGGTTGCCACCGGCATTCTGCCGGGTGGTAGCTCTTTAATCAGCGAGACGTCGAGGTCGCCGTATAAAATCAGCGACAGCGTGCGCGGTATTGGTGTAGCGCTCATCACCAGTGTGTGCGCCGCTTCGCCCTTGGCCGTGAGCGCGGCGCGCTGCGCTACGCCGAACCGGTGCTGCTCGTCGGTGATAACCAGACCAAGCGACGCGAATTCGGTGCTGCCTGACAGCAGTGCGTGGGTACCGACAATGACGTTGCATTCGCCCGAAGCAATCTGTGCATTCTGTGTGCGCCGTGCCGCCGCCTTGAGCGAGCCGGTCACCAATGCAACACGAATGCCAAAGGGCGAGAGCATCTGTGTGAGCGTTTTACAGTGCTGCTCCGCCAGCAGCTCGGTGGGAGCCATCAGTGCGGTCTGACGGCGATTCTGCCACAGCATATAGGCGGCGCCCGCCGCCACAAGCGTTTTGCCGGAGCCAACGTCGCCCTGAATAAGACGGTTCATCACGGTTCCCGCAGCTAAATCGCGCCGGATATCGTCAATTGCTGCCAGCTGCCCTCTGGTCGGCGCAAAGGGGAGACTGTCCCAGAAGGCCTGAAGGTCGCCCGGCTTTAGCGGCGTTGCTTCCCGGCTGACACGTGAGGAGCGCAGCCGCAGCATGGCTGCCGAAAAAACCAGCAGCTCCTCAAACAGAATGCGTTCGCGTGCCGCTTCGCATTGCAAAAGCGACTCCGGCGCATGTACCATGCGGATGGCTGCATCCAGCTCCGGCAGGCCGGCACGCGCTCGCAACGCCTGCGGCAGCGTATCCGGTACCGGTTCCGACAGGGCGGCTATCGCCCGCTGGACATCCTGCGCCACCATGCGGGATGACAAACCTGCGCAGACCGAATACACCGGCATCAGTCGCCCCAGCCACCGCTCCGGCAGAATCTGCGGCGCACTGATCTCCCGTTTGAGCAGCGTGCCGCTCATAACGCCGTAAAACAGATAGCTTTGTCCCGTTTTAAGGGCATCCACTGCGAATCTGGTGTTGAAAAAGGTGAGCAGCAGTGTTTCTTCGCCATCACCGGCCTCCACCTTAAAAACAGACAGACCTTTTCGGATGCGCTGCTCGCGCGACTTTTTAAACACCTCGGCGCGCACGACGCAGGGCTTGCCAATTTCGCACCGCGCAATGGGAGAGACCTGAGTCAGGTCGACATAGCTGCGCGGCAGGTGCAGCAGAAGACGCCGCACATTGTCGATATCGATCTTTCGGTAAAGCAGCGCCTTTTTGTCCCCGATACCGCTGATCCTGGTGATATCGTCCTCCAAGGCCAGTCCCATTTTAAGCCCTCCCTTCATCCGTCCGCTTTATTTATTGCCTTAAACGGGTCTATTCATGCCCGGTGTCGCGGTTTTTGGCTTCGCCATAGCATTTGACACAAAGCTCTTGGCCTTTATAGGTCACGAACACCGCTATGCCGCAGCCGGGTGTCGCACAAATTTTATCCGGGTTGGTCACCAGGTGTTCTTTTTCAGGGGAGCTTGCTTTCTCCGGCGGTTGCCCCTCGTTGGCGCTCTCGGGTTGCGGGATTACTTCCGCTTTTGCGGCGACCTGATCTTTCCAAATGTTTTTAATACCGCGACCGGACAGCCATTCATATGCCCCGCCTGCCAGAATACCGGCCACAAATACAAATGCTAATACTGATATCACTTTTTTCACTTACAGGCACCTCAATTTAATGATATTGTAACTGATTTAACAGCACAACTGCTAAACATTGCATCTATATTTTACATGATTTGCCTAATAAGAGCAACATAGCAATCTATAAATTTTTAGCCTTTTCAGCAAACAGTTGCATTTCTCGGGGGATTGCCGCCTTCTAAAATCAAATATCCAATAATTTTTTGTAGCTTATTGACAAACGCTTCTGCAGTTGATATACTGTACAAGCATCATTTGAGCCACTAGCTCAGTTGGCAGAGCATTTGACTTTTAATCAAAGGGTCCGGGGTTCGAATCCCCGGTGGCTCACCACCATGTAACAGGCAAATTTCGTAAGAAATTTGCCTGTTTTACAATATAATCAACAGGCACTCCATCCGGAGTGCCTGTTTTGTGTCTGTAGTCTCATTGTACGGCAGATTTTAAACAATTTATAATTTTAAAGGGATGTGCCCCGTCAGGCAGATGCCCGGCGGCGCGCCATGCTGTATTGCCATGCCACCACAAGCGCCAGTATTGCAAAGCCGCCAATGTCGGTCCAAAGTCCGCTGTCAATCAGCAGCAGCGCCCCTGTAAACAGCATCACGCGCAACACCACATTAATCCGTGCAAACAGGTAGCCCTCCACGGCCGCACCGATCATAAAAACGCCTATGCATGCGGCAATCGCCACCCACAGGCCTTCCATAAACGTCGTGTTTATCAGCAATAGCTGAGGCGAATAGACAAACATATACGGCACAATAAAGCCCGCAATTGAAAGCTTTACAGACTGTAAGCCCGTTTTGACGGCATTACCGCCCGAAAGTCCCGCGGCGGCAAACGCAGCCAGCGCAACAGGGGGCGTAATATTTGCAAACATGGCAAAGTAGAAGGAGAACAGGTGCGCCGCCATTTCCGAAACCCCCAGCTTTGCCAGCGCGGGTGCAGCAATGGTTGCGGTAATAATGTACGCCGGAATAGAGGGCAGGCCCATCCCCAGAATCATGCAGGTAATCATCGAAAAGGCTAAAGTAAAGATCAGGCTTTTTCCGCCCAGCGCAATAATGGCGTTTGCCATGTTTAAGCCAAAGCCGGTCTTGGAGGAAACGCCGATAATCATGCCGACACAGGCGCAGGCAACGGCAACGGCGACGGTGGACTTGGCGCCCTCCGCCAGTGAATCCACAATGTCCCAAAAGCGCATGCGGGTGGATTTCCTCAGCATGGATACCAATATGGTGACGATAATGGTGTAAAACGCCGAGAAAATGACGGTAGTACCGGAGAAGAACAGCATGAACAGCAAAAAGACAATTGGCAGCAGCAGATGTCCCTGCTCCTTCATAATGGCGCCGGCGCGGGGGAGCTTATCCTTGGGAAGCCCCAGCAGCCCGTCCTTGGAGGCGCGAAGCTGTACCTGCACCAGAATACCGGCGTAATACAGCAAGGCGGGAACCGCCGCGCACACAATAATTTCGGAATACCGGACACCCAGCATTTCGGCCATAATAAAGGCCGCGGCGCCCATGACGGGCGGCAGAAGCTGGCCGCCTACCGAAGCCGACGACTCGACAGCGCCAGCAAACTCGGCCGAATAGCCGGTCTTTTTCATCAGCGGAATGGTAAACGCGCCGGTGGTTACCACGTTGGCAACGGCCGAGCCGTTAATGGAGCCCAGCAGTCCGGAGGCAATAACCGACACTTTGGCGGGGCCGCCCTTGGTGTGCCCGGCCAGCGCCAGCGAAATATCATTGAAGAACTTACCCATACCCGACTTGTTCATAACCGCACCAAAAAGGATGAATAAAAAAATATAGCTGGAAGCAACGCTGACCGAGGTGCCGTAAATACCCTCGGTATTGGCAAAAAAGTGGTTGGAAAGCGCTGTCCAGGTGTAGCCGCGGTGCGCAAACATGCCGGGCAGGCTGCGCCCCCACAGGCCGTAGGCAATAAAGACCAGACTTAAGATCGGCAACGCCCAGCCGCCGCAGCGTCTGGCCGCCTCCAGCACCAGCACAACGAGCAGCGTCGCCATAAACAAATCCATCTGGTTGGGGTTGCCCGCACGCTCGACCACGCCGATAAACTGCGTCTATACATAGACCGGCGCCGCGAACGAAAGCGCGACCAGAATCCAGTCGTACCAGGCGACAACTCTTTTAAATTTGGATTTTGCCGAAAACGGATACATAATAAAGGTCAGCGCCAGCATCATTGCCACATGCAGCGAGCGGTGCTTAAGCGTCAGCGGCGGGCCAAAAGCTGCCGTATAAAGGTGGTAAAGCGAAACGATTACCGCCAGCCAATAAAGCGCTTTGCCCACCCCATCGCCAAGTTTTCGGGTTGCGGATTCCTTATCCAGCGACTCAATAAGCGCCTGCTGCTGCGCGCTGAGCGTTGCATCGGCTGGAATATCAATCATGTCGTCGGCCGTATCTATGTTCTTATCCTCGTGGATTTTATTTGTCACTCAAAAATCTCCTTTCGATTTTCAGTCTGAGCCGGGTATGCTCCGGCAGGCGTGTTCCGCTTGTAATCAGCGTATCGTTCAGCCTGATGTCGCGGACAGCATAGTGCGAATTAATCCAAACAAATTCGTCAAACACCTGCCCAATGTCTTCCATGTAAATCAGCCCGTTCTCAACGCGGCAGGTTGTGCCCTTATTTTCGGGAATACCCGCGCCGAACGCCGGAAAGCTGATCGTGTCCAGAACGAGGGTTTCGTCGGGGGCTATGTGGTAATATTCATTCCATGGGATTTTTTCGAGCGAGTGCATCCACCCGAAAAATAAATGATCGCCCGCCTTGGCCGGCGCTTCAATGTAAACCTCTCCCGTTTTCCAGTCGGATATCCGCAAAACTGTGGCGGACGCCCAGCCGTACCAAATAAATGCGCCTATTGACAAAAGGATGCCTAATACTGCGGAGAAAACACCGAAGCGTTTTCTCCGCGTAATACCAAAAGAACTTGCCGTTTTAACGTCGGTCATATCGGCTCAGCTGACAGCAATGCCCTTTTCGGCGTAGAACTTGATTGCGCCGGGATGCAGCTGGACAGAGGTGCCCTTGAGGCCGCGCAGCGCGGTTTCAAGCGTAATCTCCTTTTTGGCCGTCGCGTGGGAGGCGCCGATGGTCGCAAGGCCCTCATCGGAATAGAAGCCGACCAGCATATCGTAGACAACCTCATCAGACAGATCCTTAGCAACCAGCATAATGTTCATAACCGCGGCAGTTGTCGTATCTTCCTTGGTGCCGTAAACGTCCTTCGGGATGCTCC
>JAEWYJ010000268.1 GCA_023395695.1 Bacillota bacterium
CGGTAGATATGGCGCTGGGCTGTTCAAGCAACAGCGTGCTGCACCTGCTGGCGATTTCAAACGAGGCCGGCGTGCCGATGGATCTAAAGACCATCAATGAAATTAGCGCCAGCGTGCCCAACCTCTGTCATCTGGCCCCCGCAGGACGCCATTATATTCAGGAACTGAATGCGGCGGGTGGTCTGCGCGCGGTTATGAACCAGCTGGCCGAAGCGGGTTTCCTCGATACGTCTGTCATGACGGCCACCGCCAAAACACTCGGCGAGAACATTGCGGGTGCCGTCAATAAAAATCCTGAGATTATCCGCCCGGTCGGCAATCCCTACAGTAAGACCGGCGGTATCGCCGTGCTGTGGGGCAACATTGCGCAGGATGGCTGTGTGGTCAAGCGCAGCGCTGTTGCGCCTGAAATGCTGACCCACACCGGCCCCGCACGCGTTTTCAACTCGGAGGATGAGGCCATCGACGCCATCTACAACGGCAGAATTGTCGCCGGCGACGTTGTTGTCATCCGCTTTGAAGGCCCCGCAGGTGGCCCCGGCATGCGCGAAATGCTCTCTCCCACCTCGGCGCTGGCCGGTATGAAGCTGGACAAAACCGTCGCGCTGATTACCGACGGTCGGTTCTCGGGCGCTTCACGCGGCGCTTCTATCGGACATGTTGCACCGGAGGCGGCGGCAGGCGGCAATATTGCTTACATCGAGGAGGGCGACCTTATCGAAATTGATATTCCGGCCAGCAGCATAAACGTCAAGGTCAGCGAGGAAACCCTCGCCACCAGAAAGCAGCGGTTTATCATGCCTGCACCTAACGTCACCTCGGGCTGGCTGGCGCGTTACGCCCGTTTGGTCGGCGCGGCCAACACCGGCGCGGTGATGAAGTAACGCGGACGCCTTCAAAATTCAACCCCTAAAACAGCATGCGGCCATCCGTTAAGCATCGGATGGCCGCTGTCTATTTATGCGCAAGGCTGGGATAGCCTTTTGGCGCGTTCGCACCTGCACGCGGGGCACCAGGATGTCTTAACGGCCTGTTCCCGTTCGCAAGCGCAAACAAACTCCGTCGCTTTATAACGGCGGCCCAAAAAGCGTACAAGCGTACGTAAGCCTTTGACAAAGCTTAGCCAAAACTTTTTCTATACGCCTTTTTGCCGCAGAGACAAACAAAGAAATCAATCCTCATAGAGCGGCAGCACCACCTCGCGGCAAAAAGTATCCTGCTCCGCAAGCAGCTCTTTAAGCGCCGCAGGGCCCATATAGTGCATCGAAAAACCGGCCGCCTCATGGTCGGCTATACATTTTTTGTCAGCCATCGTCTTTTTAAAGGCCTCGCCATAAAAATCAATTGCCGCCTGCGGCGTACCTGCGGGCGCCACCAATGCGCGTGCGCCGCCATATCGGTCGACATTCAGCCCCAGCTCCTTCACGGTCGGCAGGTCTGGGTAGCGCGCCAGCCGGTCTTCCGCAAAGACAGCCAGCATACGCGGCGCGGCGTTTTCATCCACATTAAGCGCGATGACATCGCCAAGCTTTAGAACCGAAAAATCTGCTTTAGCCTGCTGCAGCGCCGCCAGTTGCTCGGCGGCGCCCTGATAAGGCACAGCCTTGTAGGAAAATCCGGCAGCCTTGGCAAAAAGCTGCGCACCGGTGTGGCCAAAGGCCCGGTTACCATTGGTTGCGCATTGGAGCAGCTCGCCTTTGCCGGCGCGGATTAAATCCCCAAGGGTTTTGTGGGGGCTGTCCTTTCCCACCACAATTACGGCCGGTTCCCACAGGTGGTTGCAGATCGGCTCGATGCGCTCAAGCGTAAAGGGCGAATCAGGCTCAAGCGCCAGCGTTGTAAAGGTGGGCAGGTTAATAAAGCCGATGGTGTATCCGTCCGGTTTGGCCGCCGCCAGCGCCGTAAAGCCAAGCTTGCCGTCGGCGCCCTCAAGGTTCTCAACGGCAAGAATCTGTCCCACGTATTGATAGGCGTCGGCCAGCAGCAGGCGCGCGCTGATATCGGTACCCGAACCGGACGGATACGCAACGATAACCCTGACTTCCCGCTCGGGCTTCCACGCCTCAGCCGCCGGAAAGGTTGTTCCTGATTCATCACCCGACACCGCACCGGGCGCGGAGCCTGACCCGGCGCTCCGGCAGCCAATGGCGGCCGAAAGCAGCACAAGAGACAGCGCAATTAAAAATATCTTTTTCTTCGCCACATATATCCCTCTTTAATCGTTTGCAAGGCCAGACCTTGGCTATGCGCCCTCAGGCGATTTATTGCGGCATGCAGTGTATGCGCCTGCGTTTATGCCAATGCAATCAGAATTTATATTGCCCCTGTTGCAAAGACGAAATACGCATTACTGTAAAATAGACCGGCCAAAAAGTATAGCTGCGATGACCGCTTTATCCAACGGTCATCGCAGCTACACGCATTGCACATTACCAATACAAACTGCCTATTACTGCGCCAAGGCCCGAAAGGGCCAGCATCAGCGCGAGAATCAACGCAACCACCCTTTTCACAGCGTCACCTCTTAACCATTTTCAGTTTCTGATATTATTATACTAGCAAATAAGCCGGTTTAAGTCAAATGTACCGCGTTGCTGAAAATCCGTTTGGAACGCATTTCTGAATAAACTCTTCGCTTACTGTCAAATAAAATATTAAAAAGTTTTATTTTTTTGACTTAGTGGGAAAAATCGGGTAAAATATAGGGGCTGATATTAGCAAAGGAGGCTTTAAAATGTCTGTTATGGTCGTTACAAAAGACAATTTTCAAAAAGAAGTGCTGGAGTCCGACATCCCGGTGCTGCTCGATTTCTGGGCGCCCTGGTGCGGCCCCTGCCGGATGGTATCTCCCCTCGTCGATGAAATTGCGGGCGAAATCTCTGATGCTAAGGTGGGCAAGGTTAACGTCGACGAACAGCCGGAGCTGGCCGCGCAGTTTAAAATTATGAGCATTCCGACGCTGGTTGTGATGAAGGACGGCAAGGTTGCCTCTACCAGCGTAGGGGCAAAGCCCAAGGCGGAAATTCTCAACATGCTTAAATAAAGCGGCGAAGATCAGGCGGACAGCAATGCTTTCCGCCTGTTTTTTCAAATCATTGTCTTTTAAAACAGAACCGGAGGATTTTATTGTGAGAGCTTTTTTTCCTTTGAGCGCCAAGGCATACGACCTTAAATCGCTGCTGGTAATCGCGCTCGTCTACATTGCCGTATCGGTGGCTACCGGCTTTGTGCTGGGATTGATCGGCTGGATTCCGCTTATAGGACGGCTTTTGGGCATTGTTTCGCAGCTGGTCGACCTTTATTGTCTGGCAGGCATTGTGGTCGCAGTTATGATCTATTTTAAAATATAGTTCAGGCACATTTTTGGCGGTACATTGCATTTACCTGCTTTTAATTGTGATTATTTACAATTTTAGACTTTATTTTTAAAAACTTTTGCCTTTTTCATTATAACAGGCTATAATGAAGTCACAGAAGCTTAAAAAAGTGACTGAATGGGGTGGAAATTGTGAAAATAAAGAAAGCTATGAAGAAGCTCTCCTTTGCCGTTCCCGCAAAAATTATTGCCTGTATTCTGCTGGTGATGATTTTAATGGTTTTTGTCCTGACAGTTGCCCTGACAAATTTGACAAACGGCATGATCGAAAATCAGGTTGGCTTCCTGGCAAACAAAAACGCCTCAACAGCCGGCGCGTATTTGCAGGCCATGCAAAACGTCTCGGTCGCCATGTCTCATGAATTTGAGCGGTACATGCTTTTGGATAATGCCAATGCCGAAATGATGATTAAAAAAGCCTTGCATTCGGCGCTGGACGACCCGCGCATTTTTTCAGCATACTTCGCAGCGGAACCGAACAAATATTTTCCGGGTACGCCGGGGGGACTGTCGTATTACGTCTACCGGGACGGTGACCGCAGCACACTTGACGTTGCCAACGATTACACCGTCTACCGCGAGGGAGACTATTACGCCGCAACCAAAGAAACGCGCATGGCGCATGTCACCGAGCCGTATGCCTATACCCTTTCAAACGGGGAGACGGTATGGCTGGTCACCATCAGCAACCCTATTCTCGACCACAACGGCGCTTTTGTGGGCGTTGCTAACTGCGATATTCTGACCGATACTTTAAATGACCTTGCTTACGACACCAACGGCTATAAAACAGCCTACAGCTTCATACTGACCGGCAACAGCAACTACGTGACCCATACGGCGGACCACACGTTGTTCGGAACAGCGTTTGAAACGGACAACGCTGAGGCTTTAACGGCGATTACCACCGGCCAGGGGCATACGCACACCACCCAAAACCGCATATTTGGCGGAACAGCTCTTGAAATTTTTGAACCCATTGCGGTCGAGGGCCTTGACCAGCGCTGGTCCAGCGCCTTTGTGGTTAACCGCTCGGAAGCGATGGCTGCAACCTATCAGGTCATTTTACTGATTATTGTCATTGCAGCGGGCGGCATTTTAGCGTTTGCCGTTTTATCGGCGCTTTTGCTGCGCAGTGCCCTACGTCCGGTGGCACACATTGTCCGTTTTTCGCAGGAGCTTGGCAGGGGCAATCTGGCCGCCGAGCTAACCGTTAAGGAAGATAACGAGCTGGGCGATATTGCCACCAGCCTTAAGCATACCGCCGCGACGCTGCAAAGCTATGTGGGCGAAATCTCACGCATTCTGGGCGAAATTGCGCAATGCAATCTGAACATTAAAC
>JAEWYJ010000316.1 GCA_023395695.1 Bacillota bacterium
CATTAGCATACTGTTATGAGCCTCCAATGCATCATGAGCTGCTAATGCGGTAATTGCGCCCGCCCTTCTGACCTCCTCAATGATTGAATTCAACGAAAGAGTAATACCGTTGAATTCTGCCTGCCGTTCTTCTCCCTGTCGTACTGTGTATGCCAGATAATTTTCAATAGCCTTATAATTTACTTCCAAATGATTGCTGGAAGATTTTCTTATCCTATCTGCCATTTTGCGGTTCCTTTCTATTGAGTTTTATAAACTATTATGCAATAATTAAAATTGAGGTGATAATAATGATTTTGGGCACACCAGTTACGTTTTTCACTAAAATGGCTTTTCCAACAGACACTATTAATCATGTTCTTCCTACTTTAAATGAAATTAAAAGTGAAAATATTAAGCATGTCGTTCCATACAATTGGGATGGCCATTTGTGTGGCTACATTATTTTTTACGAAGACGAAAACATCTACGCCTGCCCCGGCTGCGGCCATCACGTTTCCAACACCTTCTCGTACTGCCCCAACTGTGCCCAAAAAATGGACCCCAGCGTTGACGCGCCGCTTAAATGCCCTACCTGCTACAAAGACGTGGCCGACACATTTGAGTTTTGCCCTCATTGCGCAGCCAAATTGAAATAAGCGCTTCACCCTGCCGCCCGCAGCTTTGCGGGCGGCCTTTTTCTTTACCTACGCTTGCGCACCTGCCACGGCAGCCTCTTGGGGTGTTTGCGTCTCCACCGTATTATGCAGCTCGTAGAGCAAAATTAGCTTTGCTAGCTCGCTGTCGGTGACCAGCGCGGTCAGCGCCTCGGTGGCGTCCAGGAACGTTCTGCCGCGCTGCCGGGATAGCGCAGCCAGAAATTCTGCGTTGCGCAGGTTGGGGCGCACCAGCGCATGTGCGATCATCGTAGTCAGCATACGGATGCTGCCCAGCTCCGCGCCCTCGGCGGCGGTCAGCTCGCGCAGTTCCCATTCCAGCGGGTTACCTGCCTCGTCCAAAAAAGCATTTGAAAGCACAAATTTCAGGTTCTCCTTACGCTTGGGGTTCAAAAGACCGTTGTAATAGCTATGCCGTCTGCACAGTGCGGCGGTCACCACACGCTGCGCACAAGCGTCAGCTTAGTGCTGTATTCAGCGCCTAAAAAGCTGTGCTCGGCATGGGTAACCCGTGCGCGAAAATCCAGCCCTGCCTGCGCAATATCCAAGGTAATTTCGCAGCCCGCCCGCAGCCGCAGGTCGCCGACGCAATCAACCGAGAGGCTCTCGTCCTCCTTACCCCGCTCGGCCAGCAGGCTTTCGGCCAGCGCCTTCATCTGTGCGGCGTTGCCGTCCGAGTGTGTTTTAAAGGCGGAAAGCTTGCCCCATTTGGCAATTAGCGCCGCGTTCTGCGCAACGACGGCGCTTTTAAGCCCCTCCTCGCTGCTGCTTTTGGCCACCTTAACGTAGTTGCAGGCATTGTCGCCCACCGACAGACAGTAGCGGTAATCGGTGGCAAGGCTGCCGTCCCCCACGACGAGACCGGTGCGCAGATCAAACAGGTTCCGCAGCGTGACCGCGCCGAACTCGTCGCGCAGCACATAACGCACGCCGCTCAATTCATAGGTTTCCTGAACGGATTTTTGGAGCATATCAAGGTAGCTGCCGCTTTCAAACAGCTTTGGCGTAAGCAGCACGCCGGTGTCGGCCAGCTCGCCGACGCGAATTCTGTCCCCCGCCTGCGAGAGCACCCGTGCGGTAAAATCGGTAAGCGTTTCGTTTGGGCGCATCAGCGGCGCTTCCGACTTTAAATAGCGCAGCTGGTCGTACGCAGTACAGCTGCTCTGCTCCGGCCCCCTGTCCACCTTAAACAAAAAGCCGTAAAACACCTTCACCCCGCCGTGGGTGAAGATGACCGTATCCCCGCAGGAAAATTGGGCCGCCTGCGCGGCGGGCAGCGAAAAAGAAAGCGTTGAGCAGGCGTTGTCGAGCGATTCAACCCATGACGCCTGATAGACCGCCTGAGAAACCTCGAGATTATTGACTGAAAGCATCTTGCATCCTCCTAAAATATTATGGCTATAAAAATATGCCCGGCCCGCAGATTGCAGGCCGGGCTGGGTGTTTTGGGGCCGCTATTCCGAGCCCATGATATTGTCAAACTCGTCGTAGGCGCTTGCTATTACGCCGGTTATGGCCGCCTGTTCCTTTTGCTGCTCGGTGATAAAGACGCTGTTGGCATCCTCCTTGATTACGCGGACAATTGCGTCG
Source organism: Bacillota bacterium (assembly GCA_023395695.1). Classification (GTDB taxonomy): domain Bacteria; phylum Bacillota; class Clostridia; order Oscillospirales; family Ruminococcaceae; genus Yanshouia. Next base: position 2,247 of record JAEWYJ010000316.1, read on the forward strand.
TCCTGAAGTCCCGCAAGATTGACGGGTTTGCCGTCGTCCGGGTTTACAGGCCGGTATATTGTACTGGAATCGGGCACCTCAAAAGTCTGCCTTCCCTTTAATCGATCATATGCGTCCTTTACCTTAAAAGTATCGGGAGCTTGGGGCGGTGTGCCGGGGCGGGTGACGCTGGGCACACTGGAGGTTCGCACCCGTCCCCGAACATATTCAATGAGCGAGAGCGTCACCGAATAGACGCCCTGATAGCCGGTCTCGTACTTTAAATCGCGCAGTAGCACAGGCTTTGAAAGCTTTTGCCGGCCGGATGCGATAACAAGCCGCTGGCTGTCTTTGCTTTTAAGCAGTGTGCGCAGCGTGTCGAGCACCTTGTCGGCGGGGCGCCAATCCTCCTGCCCCTGGTTTTGCTGCGTCAGCTCCAGCCGGATGCTCCAGCTTTTGAGCTTGGCGTTTTTCGCAACTGCAAAAGCGCCGGAGCCGATGCCGTCGTGCTCGGCAACGTCGCGCGAGCCGGACTCCTCCACCGAGCTGACGCCGTAAAGCGCGCAGCCGCCTAAATAAACCTCGTACGCCATGCTTTGACCTCCTTATGTATTGATGGGCTTGCTTTTATCCTGAACGGGGCGGCTAAACCGAAAGCTGCTCGTCATATTTAAGCAGCTCGGTGAGCATGTCCCTAAACTCGGACAGCGTCTGGTTCGTATGCAGCGACTGAATGACAACCTCACTGTTGATGCTGCGGTCTGCGGGCTTTGTCGCCAACTGGCGCAGCACCTCCGCAACCTCGGCTAGCCGTACCGCCACCTCGGAATTGCCCTTTTCCACCGCGTCGCGCAGCTCGGTGGTATTCTGGCGGCTGCCGTCGGTTTGCTGCCGGTACTGGCTGTAGTCCGAGTCTGCGCCCGAGCCGGTTTGAAAGGGGTCAACGGGGTCAATTACGCGGGGAGACGGCGCTGCTTTCTCGTCGCTGTCCGCGGGTATGTTGTCCGGCGTATTATTGTCGGGCGGAGCGGCGGGCGCGGCGGCGGCCCTGGGGGCGGCCCCGGGGGCAGCCCCCGGGGCAGGAATGTTTGTTTTAGCGGCTGTCTCGGCTTCTTTCTTTTCCTGCTCCTTTTGAATGCCCGACTTGAGCGCCTTGAGCGCAAAAAAGCCGCCCATCGCCACCGTAATAGCGCCAATAATGACCGGCAGGGCAGGGCCGGAGAGCAGCGGAAGAAGAAATCCTATGCCGCCTTTTAAAAATCCTCCCACGCCCTGTGCTCTATTAAGTGTCTTTGTTGCACTTTCTATACTCCCCAAAGCATTCAGCCCGCCGGTTAATATATCGCCGCTCTTGGTAATATCGCTCTTTTCACTGCCACCCAGCTTTTCAAGCAGGGCGGGCAGCTCCCCCGCTTTAGTCAACAAGCCCTGCCCATACTCAGCCAGCGCGGTCAGCTTTTCAACCACCCCCTCAACATTCCCGGAGAGAATATCGAGCAGCAGATAAGTCGCCGCCGCACTCTCCAGCGATGCCGCGTCATAAAGCTGCTGTTCGCCAAGCTGCGCGCTTGCGAGGCCGCTTTGCAAGGCCAGCTGGCTCAGCATGCTGCTAAAAAACTGGCTGTAAACCCCCATTACCATCGGCAGCGTGCCGCCCAGCAATTGCAGCGTGACCCATTGGTCGTTGAGCGCACCTATAATAGCCGCGCCGTTATTCTCAAGCGTTTTAATTAATTCGTCAGGCTGTAAAATTCCTGCGTTGTCCGTGTTCATCTGTCTTTTACCTCTTTCTTTTTTATGTTATGATTAAAACAAATTGAAAACAGGGGGTTTTATGGTGATAAAGATTAAAGTTTTAAAAATTCGATCTTATGAAACACGTCTGCCCGATTCTGAAGATAAACAACTAGGTCCAATTGAGAACTTCATTGAACAGGTTGGTTATCAGAATATTAAAGAAATAAAAATGCAATCCACCAGTGGCGACATCGGCTTTTACCACATCATCTACGAAGACGGTCTACCCTACACCCCGCGCCCTATACCTCCCAAAAAAGGCTTGTTCGACTAATACACCATTTACAAAAGCGCACAGGGCAGCCTGTGCGCTTTTGCCTAGTCGCTCATCCGGTTACAAACCCCCGCATTGCTATGCGCCATTTGTCTTTTACCGCTTCTGTTTTTATGTTATGATTAAAACAAATTGAAAACAGGGGGTTGTGTTGTGATAAAGATTAAAGTATTTTCTCTAAATTCTGCTTTTGTTTTTAAGGTCAAAGAAGAAGATAAAGAATTAGGCCCCGTTGAAAACTTCATTGCCCAGATTGGTTATGAAAATATTAGAGATGTTAAGGTAGTCTATGTTAATGGCGGTGATACTCATTTCTATATCATCTACGAAGACGGTCTACCCTACAC
>JAEWYJ010000327.1 GCA_023395695.1 Bacillota bacterium
GAAGCGCCTTTTGCTGCTTTTCCAGCTCATCGTATTTTGAAGAAAGCGCATTGAGCTCGTCCTTATAATCGTCGGCGCCCGAAATAACCGGCAGAACCGGCATGAGCATAAGCAGAGCGATTAGAAACGCCGCCGCCCGTCTTATTATCTTCACAATACCATCTCCCCACAAACATTGCATGACCGGAATGTAAAAAAACTGTAAGGATACGCAGCAAATACTTTTAGTATTTTATTCAAATATTTTACACTTTGATGTATCTGCCGACAAAGAACACGCTGCCCAGAGCGCCAATTCCTATACCGGCCGCCAAAAAATAAAGATAAAGCCGCAGCGCAACCGTCTTAAAGGCAACGAGCTGGCCCACGATAAGCGACGCCCAGTAAAAGGTGCTTTGGTTAACCCAATGCCCAAAGGCCGTATACCCGCCCCACAGCATGAAGAAAGCGACGGTCGCCGAGATAAAGCCCAGCAGGATGCCCTCGGACAAAAAGGGGAGCCTGATAAAAGCGTCGGTCGCGCCAACGTACTTCATAATGCTGATTTCTTTTCTGCGGTTAAACACCGTCAGCTTTATCGTGTTTGAAACGATACTCAGCGATACGGCTGCCAGCAGTGCAATAACGGCCAGCCCGCCGAGCGAGACGGCCTGCTTAAGCCCGGTGACGGCCTGCGCCACCTCGTTTGAGGCGCTGATGGTGTCAACACCGTCTATGTAACCGACCAGTTCAATCGTCTCTTCCATATGAGAAAGATCCTTGACGACCAGCCGGTAAGCATTTTGCAGCGGATTATCCTCCACAAGCCACTCGAGCAGCGTGCCGTCGTCGCCAAGCTCCTGCATCCAGGTTTTCAGGCCGTCTTCCCGGCTGATAAAGGTCGCAGACGCCACATTGCTGATGCTGCGCAGCTCGGCGTCGATATCAGTCAGCTCGTCGCCCTGAACGCCGTCAGACAAAAACACCATGATCTCGTTTTGAGACTCAAAATAGCCCACCATATTATTTACATTTATGGTAAAGAGCGTCGAAATTCCCACCAAAAGCAAGCAGGCCACCAGCACGCCGATGGCCGCAATCGAAATTGCCCTGTTCTGATAGATGTTGCGAAAGCCCTCTTTAATAAGATAACGAAAACTACTGCCGCGCACGTTTGCCTCCCAGATGACCGTCGGCAACAAGATGACCACCATTGATAACCATGGTGCGATGACGGAATTTGTTGACTAAATTATGTTCGTGTGTCACCATCATCACTGTCGTGCCGCACTTGTTAATTTCGCTGAGCAGCTCTACAATCTCAAAGGACATGGCGGGGTCAATGTTTCCGGTCGGCTCGTCGGCAATAATCAGCGAGGGGTTATTAACCAGCGCGCGCGCCAAAGCAACGCGCTGCTGCTCGCCGCCCGAAAGCTGCTCGGGGTAGCGCTTCGCCTTATGCAACAGCCCGACCAAATCAAGAACATAGGGCACCCGCCGCTTGATATCGCGGGTGGCCACATTTGTGACCCGCAGAGCAAACGCCACATTATCGTAGACGCTCATCTGCGGAATAAGCCGAAAGTCCTGAAATACGACCCCGATGCCCCTGCGGTAATAGGGCAGCTCGCTGCGGCGCAGCTTGCCTACGTCGCAACCGTCTACATGCACCCTGCCTGCGGTGGCAGCCTCCTCACGGGTAATGAGCTTTAGCATGGTGCTCTTGCCCGAGCCGGAAGCCCCCACCACAAACAGGAACTCACCCTTTTCAACCGAAAAGGAAACATCGTCCAAAGCCAGCTGCGGCCCGCCGTAGCTTTTGCTTACATTCTGAAATTCAATCATGGTAACACATCAATATTTCACCGGATTCGCCGTCAGGTACTTTTTGACCATCAGCGCCACCTTAAAGACGATCGCGTGGTCAAACTCCCGCAGATCAAGCCCCGTGAGCTTTTTGATCTTCTCTAAGCGGTACACCAACGTATTGCGGTGAACAAACAACTTTCTTGAAGTTTCGGAAACGTTCAAATTGTTCTCAAAGAACTTTTGGATTGTGAACAGCGTCTCTTTATCAAGGCTGTCAATCGAGCCCTTGATAAACACCTCACGCAAAAACATCTCACACAGCGTGGTAGGCAGCTGATAGATCAGGCGGGCAATGCCGAGATTGTCGTAGCGCACAATGGTTTTTTCGGTGTCGAACACTTTGCCGACTTCAAGCGAGACCTGCGCCTCCTTAAAGGAGCGGGCCAGATCCTTGACGCCCACCACAACGGTGCCGATGCCCACGACAATACGGGTATAGAACTCGCCGGCCAGCGTGTCCACAATGGAGCGCGCCAGCTTTTCAAGATCCTTTGATTCAATGCCGGGCTTAATTTCCTTGACAATGACAATATCGTTTTCAGAAATGCTGAAAACAAAATCCTTCTGCTTGTCCGGAAACAGGTTCTGAATAACGTCAAACGCCGATACGCCGGAGGCAGAAACAATGCGCACCAAAAAAACCACGCGGGAAACATCGGTGTTAAAATGCAGCTCGCGCGCCTTGATATAGACGTCGCCCGGCAGAATGTTGTCCAGCATGACGTTTTTGATAAAGTTGCCCCGGTCATACTTTTCATCATAATACTGCTTAATGCCCGAAACCGCAACCGCCAGAATGCCGGCATAGCGCGTGGCCATGTCGTCGGTGCCCTCTACAAACACCGCAAAGTCGGGACGCTGCCCGGTGCCGAACGGCTTATAGGTGCAACCGTCGCGCACAAAGGTGCGACCTTCTCCAAGGTCGAGAGCAAGATATTCCCGTGAGCTGTCCAGCTTGGACAAATCGGAACACGCGACAACATGGGCGGTGTCGTCAATCACACCGATCACGCGGTCGATCGAATCACGCATTTGATGGATGATGCCCTGAAACAGCCGGTTAGACATACAAATCCCCTCTCAATTGTCAAGAATAACAGTACGCATAGTTTATTAGTATTCATTTTACATAAAATCTTTCGCATTTGCAACATAAAATCGAATTTATCTTGTAAATAATTGTGGAAATTATGAGACAGCACGGTATTTCGCCTGCTTTTGGTGCGCAAAATCAAGGTAAGAGCGGCGTCAAAGGGGCTTCTCAGGGCTTTTTTCAGTCTGTTGCGGTTCATAGGCGCTGTATGGTGTCAATTGCCGGGCCAATGGTTGTTTTTTACTGTCATCGGTGCTATACTTACCTAATATGTGTCAAATCCACATCCCAACGGAGGAATTGCTATGAAAAAGAAAACGTTCTATATCACGACCCCCATTTACTATCCTTCTGATAAGCTGCACATCGGGCACAGTTACTGCACCGTCGCCACCGATGTGATGGCACGATATAAGCGAATGCGTGGATTTGACGTGATGTTTCTCACCGGTACCGACGAGCACGGCCAGAAAATTGAGGAAAAGGCCGCCGCGGCCGGCGTGACGCCTCAGGAATATGTCGATCAGGTCGTGGCCGGTATTAAAAAGCTATGGCAGCTGATGAATATTTCAAACGACCGCTTTGTGCGCACCACCGACGATTACCATGTCGAATCGGTTCAGAAAATTTTCAAGGCGCTTTTTGACCGGGGAGAAATCTATAAGGGCGCCTATAAGGGGAAATATTGCACGCCCTGCGAATCGTTCTGGACCGAAAGCCAGCTTGTCGACGGCAAATGCCCCGACTGCGGCCGGGCGGTTGCCGACGCCGAGGAGGAGGCTTATTTCTTCCGGCTTTCCAAATATGCCGACCAGTTGATGAAGTTTTATTATGAAGTGAACCCCACCTTTATTGAACCGACCTCCCGTCTTAACGAAATGGTCAACAACTTTATCAAGCCCGGCCTTGAGGATCTGTGCGTCTCGCGCACCTCCTTTACCTGGGGCATCCCCGTCACCTTTGACCCGGGACACATCATCTACGTGTGGGTGGACGCGCTTTCTAATTATATTACGGCGCTGGGCTACGGTAACGACCGGTATCACGATTACGAAAAGTACTGGCCGGCCGACGTGCACTTTGTCGGCAAGGAGATTACCCGTTTCCACACCATCATCTGGCCCGCCATGCTCATGGCGCTGGATCTGCCGCTGCCCAAAAAGGTGTTCGGTCACGGCTGGCTGCTGCTTGAGGGCGGCAAAATGTCCAAATCCAAGGGCAACGTTGTCGATCCGGTTGTCCTGTGCGAGCGTTATGGCGTCGATGCTATCCGCTACTTTTTGCTGCGGGAGTTCCCGTTTGGCTCGGACGGCGTCTTTTCAAACGAGGCGCTCATCACCCGCATTAACGCCGATCTGGCAAACGATCTGGGCAACCTGGTTTCGCGTACCCTTTCAATGGGCGAACGCTATTTTGGCCAGACGCTGCCGCAGGACCGCCGCTTTGTCACCCCTGACGAGCAGCTGGTCGCCATGCTGGACAATGTGCGTGAGCTGTATTCCAATTTGATGGAGAGCTTCACCTTTCAGTCGGCGCTAGCCGAAGTGTTTAAGGTGATTTCGCGCGCTAATAAATATATTGACGAGACCGAGCCGTGGGTACTGGGCAAAAGCCCCGACGAGACCGACCGTTTAGCCGCTGTTATCTATAATTTGCTTGAGACCATCCGCATCTGCGCCACGCTGCTGGTGCCGTTCATGCCCGACGCCTGCGAGAAAATTTTTGCGCAGCTGGGCTGCCCCGAGGAGGAGCGCAGCTACGAAAAAGCAATTTATTATGCCAATACCAGCTATTGCATTCATAAAAAATGCAATCTTTTTCCGCGTATCGACCTGAAAAAGGAGCTGGAGCTTTTAGAGCAGCACACGGCGGAGCGGGCAGCTGCTGCGCCTGCAGCGAAGGCCGACAGCAACAAAAAACCGGAAGAAACAAAGCCCGACGGCATCGTCTCCATAGACGATTTTATGAACGTCAAGCTGGTTGTTGCCAAAATTACCGACTGCGTGCCGGTGCCTAAGTCAGATAAGCTGCTGCAGCTTGCGCTGGACGACGGTTCGGGCAAGCCCCGCCAGGTGGTCAGCGGCATTCATACCTGGTACGAGCCGGCGGCGCTTATCGGTAAAAAGGTGGCGGTTGTCGCCAACCTTAAGCCTGCCAAGCTGCGCGGGGTGATGAGCGAGGGCATGATTCTCGCTGCCGATATCGGCGACGCTGCACGTGTACTGTTTATTGACGACGCCGTTCCCTGCGGCGCGAGGATTCGATAAAGATGGTATATTTCTTTGATTCCCACGCACACTACGATCAAAGGCGCTTTGATGACGACCGAGAGGCCGTCATCGCGTCTTTACGGCCCAATGGCGTAGGGGCGGTGCTTAATTCCGCCAGCGACATCGCCTCAAGCGAGGCGGCGCTTGCGTTGGCAAAGCAGCATCTTTTTTTCCGCGCCTCCGCCGGCGTGCATCCCCATTCAGCCGCCGAGCTGGACGACGACGCCCTGCTTAAAATTGAGCAGCTCTGCCAGGCGCCGGAGGTGGTCGCCATTGGAGAGATCGGGCTGGACTATTATTATGATTATGCCCCGCGGGAGGTACAAAAGGCCGCCTTCCGCCGCCAGCTGGAGCTGGCGCACACTTTGGATTATCCCGTGATTATTCACAGCCGCGACGCGGCGCAGGCCACCTTTGATCTTGTCAGGGAATTTCGTCCCCGCGGTGTGGTGCATTGCTTTTCGGGCTCGGCCGAGCTGGCGCGCGAATATGCTGCCATGGGGCTTTACCTCGGCTTTACCGGCGTCGTCACCTTCCCGAATGCCAAAAAGCCTTTCGCAGCAGCAGCCGCAACGCCGCTTTCGCAGCTTTTGATTGAAACCGACTGCCCCTACAT
>JAEWYJ010000007.1 GCA_023395695.1 Bacillota bacterium
CGGGGGCATCACGGTGCTCGGCTATGGCTTTTTCAAGCCCCGCCACAGTCCGGACGCGCCAAAGATCAGGTGCGGTTTGCCCCACGGTCAGCGCGGCGGCACGCAGAAAAATGGCGGAGGGCAGCAGCGTACCGCCGGCCGCGTCGGTGCGTGGGCAGCAGACAATAAGCCGTTCGGCGGGTGCGGTGACAGCACGGGAGCAGAACATCCGCTCGGTCGCCTGGGAGCGGTCGCCCTCGGTGAGCAGATCCAGTCCGCTCTCTACAAGCTGCCGCCGCTCGTTTTCCGACAGCAGACCGCCCGGCATTGCAGCGGAGGGAAACTCACCCTCCACCGCGCCGAGCAAAAATACGGCGCGAACATTCTCACAGCGGATGCGGTCGGCGGTGCCCACCGCAATTTCAACGAGCGTGCGCGGCACCGTTGCCACCTCAAACCCACCCAATGACAGTTCAACCAGCTCGGCAATGCGCTCCTTGGTGACGATTATCTCATCCGGAATGGCGTCAAACAGCTCCAGCAGATCGACAAGCTGCTGCCAGAGCAGCGACTGCTCCTCCAAAAACAGGCTTTTTTCATCCGTCGGCATCGCTTCGGCAAAGGCGGCCATATGCCCGGCGGCATCGGTTTGCTGCAAAAAGCGCCACAGCCCTCTGGCGATCTGACCGCCCTGTCCGCTTTCAAAAGCACGCCGCAGCGCCTGCACCGGCGCGATGATGCGGCCACGGGTCTCCTCAAGCGTTTGCAGCATTCCGGCGGCGCGCGGCGTCATGCCCTCGACCATGCCGTCCGGGTTTTTATAGAACGGCCGCTCCCATTCCGAGCGGCGCAGCGACCAGACAAAGCTATAATTCTCCAGCGCGCCGACCAGCTCGGGCTCAAGGCCGGTCAGCGGGGCGCGCGCAACGTCGAGCCAGTCGCCCTCACGCATGCCGCAGGCTGCCAGCACCGCGGCCAACACGCCCTGCAGCAGCGCCGAGCAGCGTGCATCGTGGCGAAGATCCCAGAAAAACGGCAGATTAAAGCGGGCAAAAACCGAGGGCAGCGCCGCCTGATAGCGCCCCATATCGCGGGAGATAACCGCAATATCGCGGTAGCGGTAGCCCTGCTCCTGCACCAGCCGTGCAATCTCGGCTGCGGCGGTCTCAAGCTCATCATAGGGATTAGCGCAAAAAACGGCCTTAACCGCTTCGCCCCCTGTGTCGTCACGCGCCGGCAGCGTTTCGGTTCGGGTGGCGCGTTCCAGCGCCGAGAGCGCCGGAGGACGCCAGTCCGGGTCGGGTAAGAGGGTTTGCACCGTCTCAATGCCCCGCTCCTGCGCCAGACGCAGCAGCCGCCGCGCCGTATCGGCCGCCAGTGCAAAGGCAGGCTGGGCGGTTTGCGGCGTATCACAGCAGAGCGACACCGTTACCTGCCGCGCCTGCGTCATGAGCGCCGAAATTAACGACAGCTCCGGGGCGGTAAAGCCGCTGAAATCGTCAATAAAAATATCGGCATTTTTTAAAAGTGCGCTGCCGTCCAGCCGTTGCGCCGCAAGTGCCAGCACATCCTGCGCAGACAGGCTGCCACGGTGTAAAATGGCCTCGTAGCCGTCAAAAATCAGCGACAGCTCCCGTACCTTGTCGCGCAGCGCACCCTCGGGCATATCCTGCGCAAAGGCAGCCAGCCGTTCGGGCGAAAGGCCGGCGTTTTTGCATTCCTCCACCACCGAGAGCGTCTGCTCGATGAAGCCGCGGCTGCGGTAATGGCGCCCATAGACATTGAGCAGGTCGGACAGCTCGTCGAGCGCGACGCTCATGAAAAACACCTGTGCGGCGCTTGTTACCGGCTGGCGGTCACGCCCGCCCAACTGACGCAGCAGCCGCTCGGCCAGGCGCGAAAAGCTGAGCACCTCCGCTCTGAGCGCCTCGCGCCCCAGTAATGTCTGCAATGCGCGTTCATTATTAAAAGAAGCCTGCTCGGGCACCAAAAGCACCGTATGACCGCCCGACGCAACCGCCGTTTGAATCCGTTCTTTTATCAGCGTTGTTTTGCCGCTTTGGGCCACGCCCGCTATGATGTGCAGCATGTCATTCCCCTCTTTTATCCATCTGGCGGCTATTATACCATGAGCGCAAGCGAATGGTATAATTTGCGCATCAAAAGGCGGTTGCCGCATTAAGCGGCGAGCCGTTGCGCATCACCCCGGTATAATAGCCGTCTTGCGGCTATTATACCATGAGCGCAAGCGAATGGTATAATTTGCGCATCAAAAGGCGGTTGTCGCGTTAAGCGGCGAGCCGTTGCGCATAACCCCGGTATAATAGCCGTCTTACGGCTATTATACTATGAGCGCAAGCGAATGGTATAATTTGCGCATCAAAAGGCAGCAAGCCGCGTTAAGCGGCGAGCCGTTGCGCATTCTACCGATACAATAGCCGTTCTGCAAATATTTTACCACAAACCAAAGGGCTCCGCCATCCTTGGTTACAGGATGCCGGGGCCCTTATGTACAATTAAAATAAACAAGCGTATTATCTGGCTTCCTGACGAAGCTTTAAGCGCAGCTTATCGCTGATCATTGCAATAAATTCGCTGTTCGTCGGCTTGCCCTTGGTGTTATGGATGGTGTAGCCGAAGTAGGAGGTAAGCACATCGACATCACCGCGGTCCCACGCCACCTCTATGGCGTGGCGGATGGCGCGCTCTACACGGGAGGAGGTGGTCGAAAACCGCTTTGCAACCGCAGGGTAAAGCTGTTTTGTGACCGAATTGATAATTTCGGGATCATTAACCGCCATCATAATGGCTTCCCGCAGGTAATGGTAGCCCTTGATATGAGCCGGGACACCGATCTGATGAATAATGTCGGTGACGGTCACCTCAAGGCTGGGAGAACGCTTGGCGTCGGTGATGCGCGAGACATTGTCCGGCCGCCTGACGCCTGAAAGCTGCACAACACGCTCCACCATCATATTGACGTCGAACGGGCGCAAAAAGTAGTATGCGGCGCCGGCAGCCAGCAACTCTCTTTCGAGTATACCGTTGTCAAAGGTCGACATCATCATGAAAAGCGGTTTATAGGCCTGTTCGTCCTCGCGCACGGCTTTCATAACACCGATGGCATCGAGACGCGGCATAAACACGTCGATCAGCACGACATTGGGACGCTGGTCGAGAATTGCCTGCGTCACCTTTATACCATCCTTCGCCACAAAAACAGTCTCGTAACCATAGGTGTGTAAAAGAGCTGCGGCCTGAGCGCAAAATTCCTTATTATCGTCCGCGATGAGTACCTTCATTTTTTCTGCCATGGGTTGCTACCTCCTGTTATAATATTGGTTGCGCTGCTTGACTTCCATAGATTACCATATTATGTCAATGATTGCAACAGTTTTCGCACAAATAAATTCTATTATTTTCCATTTTTTCTAAATGCCGTATTCCACGAGCCGATTCGGTGCACAATGGGGATTTGCATCGCTTTTTTTGATTTCATCAACAATATCGTGGTATGAGTGCGATTTATAACATTATATACTATAACGGATTCAGGAGGGAAGCAAATAAATTATAATATCTGGCCGATTATAGGATCAATCCTTTGTTTTTTGTTAAATAATATGCATAAAGTGAAAATTCGTTCGTTTTCTTCCGGAGGAATTCATGTTATCATTTTACTTGTTGGTTGCTGCTGTTTTGCAGCAGCCAGTCTGAGGTTTGTAATGTTTTGCCATTCAACTATCGGAAAATTCGAATGCCCGATCGAAAACTTGAATTGCCCTTCGACAGCCTTTTGGCGGATAATAATGATTACACGGGCCTGCTGCCGGTAAGTCTGGTGTAAGATTGAAATTTGGAGGGGATTCATCATGAAAGAAGTTTGCGTCGGTCTTGTAGGCGCCGGTTATGCTGCCTATCTCCACGGAAATGGCTATGAGAAGGTTTCCGGTGTGCCGCTGCGGCTTAAAACCATCGTGGACACCGATCTTGAGAAGGCAAACGCCGTTAAAGCGCGTTACGGCTTTGAACAGGCTATCTCAGATTTTGACGCGCTGCTCCAGGATCCTGAAATTAATCTTGTCGACATTGTAACACCGCCGTTTCTGCATCCCGACATGGTTGCAAAAGCGTTGGCCGCGGGTAAAAATGTCATTTGCGAAAAACCCCTGACTGGTTATTTTGGCATGCCGGGCGACGCAGAGCCAATTGGCGAAAAGGTGCCTAAAAGCAAAATGTACGCCGAGGTGCTCAAGGCCATTGATACGCTGCGCACCGTGGTTGAAAAAAGCGAGGCTAAATTTTTATACGCCGAAAATTTTGTCTACAGCACACCCGTACGCCGCGCCGCGGACATTATTGCAAAGCGTAAAAGCAAAATTTTGTTTTTAAAAGGCGAGGAAAGCCTTAAAGGCTCAAGCTCACCTGTGGCGGGCGAATGGAAATACACCGGCGGCGGCTCTCTGATCCGCGTTGGCTGCCACCCGCTTGCCGGCATGCTCTGGCTCAAGCAGCAGGAAGCCAAGGCACGCGGCGAGGTCATCACCATTGAAAGCGTACTGGCCGACACCGGCCGTGCAACCACCTGTTTAAGCGCGCATGAGCACCGCCATATAAGCGCCAGACCAAAGGATGTTGAGGATTTTGCCAACGTCACCGTGACATTTTCCGATGGGACTAAGGCGGTGGTACTCGCATCCGACACTGTACTGGGCGGCACCAAGAACTATATTGAGATTTATTGCAACGACAACGCCATGACCTGCAATATTACCCCAACCGACCTGCTCAACACCTATTTTCTGGATGAAGAGGGCATGGCGGATGTGGAAATTTCCGAAATGCTGCCCGCCAAACTGGGCTGGAACAAGGCCTTTGTTTCGGATGAGATCATCCGCGGTTATATGGGAGAATTGCAGGACTTTGCTGAAACTGTCTATTATGATAAAACGCCCTCAAGCGACTTTGACCTTGCTTATCAGACGACAAAGGTCATTTATGCGGCGTATCTCTCCGCCGAAGAAGGTCGGCCCATTAAATTTTAAAAACTTCAATTCACTTCTTAATCCAAAGCAAGAACGGCTCTCCCAAAGCAGGGAGGGCCGTTCTTGTTTTACATCTACCACAAAGGTCTTGCCGTGCGCCGTTATAAGAGACCTTTATGCTTGTTTAAGAAGCCATTTTCTGGCCGGCCACGTCACTGTAGGAATTGCGCATATTTTCGACAAAGATGCCATAACCCCGTGCGGGGTCGTTAACAAACACGTGGGTGACAGCGCCTACAAGCTTGCCATCCTGAATAATTGGAGAGCCGCTCATGCCCTGAACAATGCCACCGGGT
>JAEWYJ010000025.1 GCA_023395695.1 Bacillota bacterium
CCCCCCAATATATTGCCAAGCGTAACCGACAGCAGATTGCATAACAGGCCGCCCACCGAGACGGCGGATATGTTAACCCCCGCCCCCAGAGCCGCCGCCCCATAGGATGGATTGGTCAGCGCAAACAGTCCGGCAGGAATATAAAACATATTGGCTACACAATGCTCAAAGCCGCAGATAACAAACAGCGCTACCGGCAGATAAGCCCCCATCAGCTTGCCGGCCGTATCTTTGGCCGAAGCGGCCATCAGCGTGCCCATGCAAACCAGCAGATTGCACAGGATTCCAAGCAGTACCCCGCTGGCGAAGGGCAGTGCGCCCTTTGCCGCGGCCGTGCGGATGGTCTGCACCGCCAGGGCCCCGTTGCCAACATTGAGCTGCCCCGCCCACACACAGCAGGCGGCTGTCAATGCCGCGCCTATAAAATTGCCAAGGTAAGAAAGGCCCCAGTTGCGCAGCATGCCGGTCACAGAGGCCTGACCGTCCAGCACCGAAATGACGACGAGGCAATTACCGGTAAACAGCTCAAAGCCCATGATAACAACAATGCCAAGGCCAAAGGGAAACAGCAAGCCGGAGATCAGCTTGGCCGCAGCCGGATTTGCGACCGCACAGGTCGCCATATTGGCGACCGCGCTGCCCGTTGCGATAATGATACCTGCAAAAATGCCCAGAAGCAGCAGACGCAGCGCAGGTGTCTTGGTCTTGGCTGTTCCTGTTTTGACGTAATTAGCGGAAATTTCTGACGGAGTAAAATAATTCATCGGTACGCGTTCCTCCTGTAATATGGTGCTTATCGATGTAAAACGCTTCTGAAAAGCGGCCGGAGCAGTGCGGAAATGGCGTCGCCTTACACGCGCTGGAGCATTTTTTGCCGACATAAAAAGCAGCTGTCAGCGCAAAGCGTGCTGGCTTTATTCTATCGTCTTGCACCCGGCGGCGTAAACAGACTTTATTTCTCATTTAGCCATCTGTTCTTTGTTTTGTAAAGAGAAAACTTCAATTTGGTTAATAAAATTTGAGGGCGGTACATCTTACCTGCCTTTGGCATATTCTGCTATCGGAGGTGGGTATTATGACAATGAGCGCTACGGTGCAGAACGTTGACCGCAACACCCTGCAGGTATTTGAACACGCCATGTTACAAACCGTGATTGTACATACGCCCGATGCATGCCGTTTTCGCGTCGGAGATTGTGTCTGTATTCAATATAGCGGCGCAATGACTATGAGCATTCCGCCACAAATTACCGCAACAAGCATATCGCTTCTTTCCCGCTGCGGGCCAAACCGCAGCCCATGTTAATCTGTCTCTTGTTTTTAGTCAGGCGACTATTATGCTGTGGCCCCGTTTATTTAGAGATAAATTACCGCCTGTTTTGTTTATTTTAACGTTGTAAACCCCTTTTTTAGCCTTGAATGCACCTGTTTTGTAAAATCTGCATACAATCCATATGGGATATAAATTCACGTCCGGATCACGCTTTTCTTACAGAAGGGTGCATATTATGTTTTATTGGTATCGCAGGTGGGCGCGCTGGGGCCGCTGCGGAAATTGCCGCTGGCGCTGGGGGCGCGGTTTCAGATTTTTTTAGCTCCTAAAAGCAATAGTCTACTTAATAACAACCACATCAGCCCGATGTGGTTGTTTTTTACTTCTATAAACTGATCTGCTAGTCATCAGCAGGTGGCGAAGCACTCTCACTTTGATTAATAGAATAAAACAGGCCAGAGCAACTGCGCTTGCAATTGCTTTAACCTGTTTTATTCTGCGAGTTATACCGAATTCAGATACCGCCCTGTTTTCAGGCGGGAATTTTAGCTGTTATCGGCGGACAATGATAAACATCTTGGAAATAACGGAAGCAGCGCCTAAAATACTATATTTTAGACCTTGAACTTGACAGGGCCTTCCTTAAAGCTAAAGGCTTCCACCTCTTCAACAGCAAGATAAAAAACTTCAAAGTCGGAGTTTTCCGGTGTTTTATATATCCCCGCCAATGAAGGCAGCGCTTCAAAGGCACGCTTTTTTAGCTCAGGATCCTTTACAAACACCGCTTTGCCGTTAACCGACAATACCGGATTAAAGTTTTCGGCGTATGTGCAGAAAGAAACCTGAGGGTTCTTCTGCATCTGAGCGTATACCGGTTTTTTATTGCTGGTTGCAAAATAAACCTTGTCACCGTCTATCTCAAAATATTGAAAGACACGCGTTTTCACTTGGTTGCCGTCCTGTGTTGCAAAAACACCTACCGGGCACTGAAGCAAAATTTCCTTATAATTAAGCATTGTAAGGCCTCCCAAAATAATAATCTTGTATGAATCTTATTCGGAAACTACGGTAAAACGCTTTTTGATATGCTTGCCCTGCTCGGCTTCGTCAAGCATTGCAACCGCATAATCGGCATAGCTGATATAGCTTTCCCCGTTCGAGTTGGTCATAATGACCTCCTCCCCCAAGCGGTATTTTCCGGTTCTTTCCCCTTCTGCGTCAAAATCTGCGGACGGGCTGAGATAGGTCCAGTTGACGTCGTCACGCTTTCTGATTTCGTCAAGTGAAAGCGCCATATTAGAGGCAGTGGGATAATACGACGCCGGAAAATCCGGGGCGTCCATGACCCTTTGCGCGTGAGAAGCATCGGTATACAGACTGCCTGCACCGCCTACAAACAGCAACCGGTTGCTTTTTCCACTAAGCAAATCTGCAAGAAAAACTGTCGATTGCTTGTGAAGAATATGGGTCTCCGGCGACCATGTGCCAAATGCACTGATAACCACATCATTATCCTTTACTTCATCATAAGTCAGATTAAACAAATCTTTCTCAATAACCTTGCAGTCGGTGTTTGGCAGCCTGCGCCTATCGCGAACCACAGCCGTTACTTCATGCCCTCTTTGCTGGGCTTCCAATAAAAGCAGCCGGCCCTGTTTGCCAGACGCACCGATAATCATAATTTTCATAATGCACCCTCCCAATATATAAAACTTGATTGTATTTTATATTTTGATTATAATGTAGATCAGTGCAAAATGTAAAGTAGGCACCATTTTGTTACTTTACATCCTGTTAGATACTAATGGAGGGGTTTATATATGTGCAAACAATTACCGGCCTGTCCTGTGGAATTGACCATCACCTTAATCGGCAACAAGTGGAAGGTTTTAATTCTGCGCGACTTAATGGATGGCACAAAACGATTTGGCGAACTGCGCAGCGCAATTGGTTCTGTTTCCCAAAAAGTTTTAACGGCAAATTTGCGTGAAATGGAACAAAACGGCTTGCTTGTCCGTTGCGCCTATGCGGAGGTACCCCCGAGGGTGGAATATACCCTGACGGAGCTTGGGCACAGCTTAAGGCCAGTGCTTGATTCCATGCACATCTGGGGGGATACTTATAAAGAAGAGCATTCGCATTTTTTTAAATAAATCCTTAAAGCTTCTTTGCTTTGGTGCGCACTATTATCGTTAAGACTGCTAAAGATTGATTGCATAAAGCCATAACAAAGCAGAACAGTTGACTTTTCACCATTCATGGTGCTATACTCTTACCGTTCACACGGAGGGCAAATCATTCACAGGAAATGATAAGCCGGATAAGGTGGCAAGCTGGAACGCTTGTTGTCTTATTCGGCTTTTTTATTTTAGGAGGAACGTATGGATTTATTGAATGGAGATTTGAAAAAGCTTTATTTGAAGTATTTATGTGCTTCTTTCGGGAGTGCGCTCATTACGTCGATATACGGATTGGTCGATATGGTAATGGTCGGACAATACCACGGGCCTTCGGGGTCTGCCGCAATGGCGGTCATTGCCCCCGTCTGGAATATCGTATATAGCTTTGGTCTGCTTTCAGGTATCGGCGGCTCTGTACTATTCAGCTCTAGCCGCGGGAAAGGTAATCGCGCCGCCTCAAATGAATATTTTGCTGTCGCTGTTATTTTAACGTCGGTATTTGCGGTTATCCTGTGGTGTGGCATCGCTTTTTTTGATGAGTCGCTGCTTCTTTTGTTTGGTGCCGACGATGTGCTGCTTCCTCTTGCAAAGCAATACTTACTCCCTGTAAAGTTCACTGTTCCAATATTCCTTTTTATGCAGCTTGTGTCGGCCTTTTTACGCAACGATTCCAACCCAAGCTTGGCAACAAAAGCCGTTGTGGCAGGCGGCGTTTTTAATATTGCATGAGATTATTTGCTTGTCTTTACCTTTGACATGGGCATACTGGGCGCGGGCATTGCCACAGTATGCGGCGCATGCTTGTCTCTTATTATCATGTCGACGCATTTTTTCAGTACTAAAAACACGCTGAAATTAGCGCGTCCGACCCGTTTTCTTTTCAAATCGCAACAGATTCTCACAACAGGCTTTTCCACCTTCTTTATTGACATTGCAATGGGCATCCTGACCATGCTGTTCAATCGGCAAATTATGCGCTATTCCAGTGCCGATGCGCTGGCTGTTTATGGTATTATCGTCAATATCAGCACATGCGTCCAATGCTGTGCTTATGGTATTGGCCAAGCGGCCCAACCCATCCTATCTACAAATTTCGGCGCACAAAAGCAGGATAGAATCCGGCTGCTGGTTCGGTATAATTTTATCTCTGTGGCGGTTGTCAGCGGCTTTTGGGCTTCTCTTACCATGGCCGTCCCCGAGGCATTCGTCCAGCTGTTTATGGCGCCGACAGCGACGGTTCTTCAAGTTGCACCCGGCATTATTCGCACCTATTGTGTATCGTTTTTGATATTGCCCCTTAATATCTACTCCACCTACTATTTTCAATCTGTTATGAAGCCGGTTACTTCATTTTTTATCTCAGTTACGCGCGGCATAGTTGTTAGCGGAGCTCTGATTATGCTTCTCCCAATCTTTTTTGGAGGTAACGCTTTGTGGCTTGCAATGCCGGTAACCGAATTACTTGTGGCACTGCCGGTTGTATATGCAATGATTAAGAGTATAAATCAGTGTAGCATTATAAATTAAAATAGCGGCAAGCTTATAAGTCGTATCATCAGCATGTTCAGACAGTTTGCTGGTGTAGTCCGAGGGACGGAGCAAATGCTGGCGAAAAGCACGGGAATAGCTTGTTTTGATGAGGCAGTTATTGCAGCTATTGTAAAAGAATTGCGCACCATTATATAAGCTCTTTCTCCATGCCTGTGGTAATATCCGCAGAGATAAGCAAGCACTGAAACGTGTGTATGCCGCAGCGGAAAGTCCTGATGACCATTAAGTCGCATCGTTTTTCTTTTCCAAAAATTAAAAAGCCAGCGCATGGTCGCGCATTTCTGCGCCGCAATGCTCCGGCACTAATTTGACAGGTGCTTTAAGAGTAAACGTTCAAAAACGCCGAATGTCCTGCGTGGACAAAAGTAAAAACCGCTCAGAGAATTCGCATTCCCAAGCGGTTTTTCTGGTGCGCCTGAAGGGACTCGAACCCCTGGCCTACTGGTTCGTAGCCAGTCACTCTATCCAACTGAGCTACAGGCGCACATATAAAGTTTTCGCCCCTTACGGGACAGGACTTATCCGGCTTGTAACCGGTCCGTATACGCGGCAAACCTGCCGGTATACATGCCCACATATCGGTCTGTCGTTTCACATCCGACAAGTAGATATTCTACCAGCTTGTTGCCCAAAAGTCAACAGTTAGTTTTCTTGTTTTGCTTAAAATTTGCAGCAAGAGTGAAACTGTCGCTATTTTTTGCGCTATTATTTTGTATTTAGCACAATTATTTTAAAAAAGACCTTGCAATCACCGGTGAAGTCTGATAGAATATTGCTGTTATCCTATAACGGATTGAAGGAGGTGCAGACAGATGGCAAAATGCGATATCTGCGGTAAGGGCGTAACCTTCGGAATTAAGGTTTCTCACTCCCATCGGAGATCTAACAGAACTTGGAAACCTAATGTCAAGCGTGTAAAGGCAATTGTGAACGGTACCCCTTGTCACGTTCACGCCTGCACCCGCTGCTTGCGTTCCAGTAAAATTACCAGAGCGGTCTAAAACTTAAATTTGAATAGCAGATTCTGAAAAAAGCACGCTTTTGGCGTGCTTTTTTGAGTTTTACGCTTCTTTCATTGCGGTGTGTACCTCTGAAAGCACTGTTGCGTAATATGGTAGTAACAAAAGTCAAGGAGGTGACGCAGATGCAATCCAACAGTACCCCTTTTTCGCTGCGAATTCCCAAAGAACTGCTGCTGCGGCTAAAACGTCTGGCCAAGCACAATAAACGTTCCGCCAACCGAGAGGCCGAGCAGATTTTGGAAGAATATCTAAACCGGTGGGAAAAAGAGCACCCGTTAGATTAATGGCTTACCGGACGCGTTTAGCATCCGCAAAATAGACCGTGCGGGATACGGTGGAGTAAGACCCCCCCTCAATCCCCTCCCCGGGTGCAAAAAGAGACGGCGCTACAAATAACGGAACAGCCACATACTCATCCACCAGCTTTTGTTCCGCTATAAACAATTGTGCCGCGGCCGCATCCGGCTCCGACTGCTGTCTGGCCCGGCTGATCAGCGCTGAGATGGAGGGCGTATTATCGCCGTCGATAAGCGGCAAGCTTTCAAATGCGGATAAAAGATCCACCGGGCTGTTCCCCTGCGCCGTATGCGGAACAATGGCAATGTCAAAGTTTCCGTTTTCTACTCTGTCGAGCAGGTCGTAATAATCCAGCTGCTCCATGTTTACAAACGCCGAAAGCTCCTGCTGCCACCTGCGCTGTATGGCGCCTCCCAAATCGGGACCCGGCAAAAAGTTGCTCACCAGCAGCGTCAGGCGGCCTACATCCTCTTGTTCCAAATTCTCAACGGCACTTAAAAACATCTGGCGGGCTCCCTCCGGCAGCGCTGCCGGCTGCGGCTGCGGCGCCAGCTCACGGTAGGGGCTGCCCCAAAGCATGGCGCTCGGGGCAATAATTCCATGGTAAGGCTGCAGGTAATCCGGCAGCCTTTCTACCAATTCGTCGGTATGCAACGCAGCGGTCAGCGCAGCGCGAATATCGCGCCGGGCCAGCAGCTTACCGGTCGTATTATAAAGCAGCATCCAGCTCTGATCGTAGAATACTTGGCCTTCGAGCCCCTGCGTCTCTGCCAACCGCTGAAAAGGGACAAAGACCAGGTCGCTTCGGCCCTCAAGATACAACGATACCGGATCGCCTCTGTTAACATAAAAATCCACAGCATCAATCTGTGCCAGATTGCGAAACACTTCGTTTTTCTGTACCGAAATCGCATCACCGCTCCAACTCTTGACAAAAAAGGGGCCGTTGCACAAAAGATTTTGCGCCGCGAGACCATAGCGGCCTTTTTGGTCGGCAAAAAAGCTTTGCTGACACGGCATGGCCGACGCATTTGATAAAAGCGACAAAAGCGACGGATCGTCGTGCTCCAGCGTAATCTCCAAGACCGTGTCGCCTTTTGCGCGGACACCCAAAGCGGTAACCGGCAGCTCGCCGGACCGAATCTGCTCGGCGTTTTTAATCATGCTGTAACGGCCGGCGTCGGGCGCGGGCGCGTCGCTGTTAAAAAGTCTTTGCAGTGCAAAAACGAAGTCCTGCGCCGTCAGCGGATCCCCGTTGGCCCAGCGCAGCCCGTCGCGCAGTGTAAAGGTGTAGGTCAACCGGTCGTCAGAAACAGCCCAGCGTTCAGCGCAGGCCGGTACAACCTCGCCCGCAGGCGAAATGGCAGTCAGGCCCTCAAACGAATTTTCGATAATCGTACGCGCCGCAGGGGAGGTTGCATACTGTGGATCTAACGTTTCCGGATATGACACGAGGTCATAGCGCAGTCTGACCGGCTGCTCTTGCTTAAAGCATGCGCACAGCAACAAAAGACAAAGCAGAAAAACGGCCTTTAACAGCTTGCTCTTCATGCATGCGTTACCTCCGTTTCTAAAATAATCAGGGATTTTGCATTTTGAACCAAAGCCGACAAACATTTTAAGGTACATCAGCTTAAAGGCAGACCGCTTTTTAACGCGCCCAGGCGCCATTTTAAGCGAGATGCCAAGCCATTCGGTTCGCTCGTATCATAGCATATCAAAATTTTGTTTTCAAGGTAGGTAAGAGCGGGGGCGGCTTTGAAAATTATAGCCGGCCCAGTAATAACGCGCAACTGAACCGGCACGGGTATTTTATACCGTTCCAAATTAATGAGGAAATTAACATTTAAAGACATTTTTGTCAGTCGGCGACGATGATACCGCCCGGCTGACGCCTAACAAGACAACCGCGGCGAATGGTGCAATAACAGCGCTAAACCCGTCGCCGTCTTTGCTCCAA
>JAEWYJ010000041.1 GCA_023395695.1 Bacillota bacterium
GAGCATATTTTCTCCGAGCTTTATACCGTGCCCGACGCCGTCAGGCCCGGCTATTTTAAGCTCAAGGTACTGGAGCTGCTGCTGTTCCTCAGCATTGTCGACATCTCCGGCATACGGCCCCAACGGCTGTATTTCCATAAGGAACAGGTGGAAATTATTAAACAGATTAAGCAATACATTACCGAAAATATTGAGAGCCACTATACGCTGGAAACACTCTCCATGCGTTTTGGTATTCCGCTGACCACCATGAAGCTATGCTTTAAAGGCGTTTACGGCACCCCTATCTACGCCTTTATCCGCTCTTACCGCATGCAAACCGCCGCGCTGCTGCTGGCCCAGAGCAGCGAAAGCGTCACCGATATCGCAGGCCGCGTGGGCTATGCCAATGCCAGCAAATTTTCGGGTGCGTTCAGGCAAACCGTCGGCCTGACCCCGCTCAAATACCGGCAAAAGGTTCAACAGGGCGACGAATAACCGCCAGCTGCCAAGCCGGCTGACGGCAGACTGCCCGCACGTCTTATCAAGGGCGTTTTTTCGCGGCGCGGGTTATCTATCGCTAACTCGCTTTACCCTTCCCGGCTTCAGGCTGATTTTTCAAGGCGTACCATCAATCGGCCTGAAAACGGGAACCGCTGTTGCGGCAGTGATTTTCATATCTCAGAAAAACAAGACAGAATTGAGAAACGCTGTTTTGTAGATGGCCGGGCAAGGGATTCAGCTGCACTGACAAGACTGTGGCCATTTTGGGGTTATCGGCCTATAGCCGCTATAAATATAGGCATACGAGCATATGGCTGCTCAAAGCAGGGGCCGCACGAAAAATTCGTGCGGCCCCTATTAAGAAGGATGGAAAAGCTATAGCGCCCACTCACCGGCTTGGGTTTGCAGTGTCCACAGATGGTGATACAGTCCCTTTTTGGCCAGCAGCTGGTCATGGGTGCCCTGTTCGGCGACGCTGCCGCTGTTAAGCACCACAATTTTATCGGCTCCTGCAATGGTGCGCATGCGATGCGCGATAACCAGCACCGTTTTATTTTTAATCAGCTGCGCAAGAGCGGCCTGAATGTAGGATTCATTTTCAACGTCAAGCGAAGCGGTGGCCTCATCGAGCAGGATGATCGGCGCATTTTTGAGCAGCGCACGCGCAATGGAGATGCGCTGGCGCTCGCCGCCGGAGAGGGCGGAGCCGTTCTCGCCGATAACGGTCTGGTAGCCCTGCGCCATGCGTCGGACAAATTCGTCGCACTGGGCGGCCTTAGCCGCCGCCAGAACCTCGGCGTCGGTAGCGCCGCGCCGTCCCAGGCGGATATTTTCCATAACCGTGTTGTTAAACAGCACAACATCCTGAAATACAATCGAGAAGTTTTTGAGCAGCGTCTCGGGGTCTACCGTATTGATGTCGACACCGCCCAGCGTAATTCGGCCGCGGCTTATATCCCAAAAGCGCGCCGCCAGCTTGGCGGCCGTGCTTTTTCCGCCGCCCGACGGGCCGACGAGCGCGGTAATCTCGCCCTGCCTAGCCTCGAACGAGACGTCCTTAAGCACGGCTTCTCCGTCATTGTATTCAAAGCCGACCTTTTCAAAGCGGATGTGATAATTCGGGTAAGAAACCTCCTCAAGGCCGGTCTGGACAGGCTGTGCCTCTATTTTTTTCATCCGGTCGACCTGAAGAATGGCATGGAACATGGCCGCAAGGTTAATCAGCGAGGCGGACAGCGGGTCGAACACGCGGGAGGCCGCGATTAAAAAGACCAGAAACACCATAAAATCGAGCTGGCCCTTCGCCAGCAGCAGGCCGCCAACCATGACGACGGTGGCAATGCCAATTCTGAGCAACATCTGGGCCGTAACCACAAACATAGCGGTATGCAATTCGGCCTGCAGGCTGACCTTTTCGCCGTACTTCAGCTTTTGGTCAAACTCGGCAAGGTATTTGGCGGTCTGGTTGCTCGCTTTAATCTCCCGGGCCATTTCAATAAATTCCTGAATTGTATCGGCACGGCTCAGCTGCGCCTGTATATTGGCGGTATTGATTTTATCCTGATGCGCCTTGCCGCCGATTGTAATGAAAAAAGCAATGGGCGCCACCCACAGCAGCGCAGCCGCCAGACGCCAATCCATAGCGAAAAGGCCGATGCTGACCAGAACAATCGAAATAACCGATCCGATAAACTCGGGGATATAGTGCGAAAAGGCTGTCTCAAGCCCGGCGCAGTCACCCATAATGGTGGTGGTCAGATCCGACAGGTCTCTCCGGCCAAAAAACGAAAGCGGAATCTGTCGCAGCTTTTCGGCAAGAGAAATGCGCTTTTCCGCGCTTTCCTGATAGGAGGCCAGATAGCATTTGTCGTACTGATAGTATTCCAGCACGAAAAGCACCGCTAAAATGGCTGCCGACATACCGATATAGTAGCCAAGGCGGGGCGCCTGCGCAGCGCCGCCAAAAAGTGGCTGCGAGAGCGCCTTAATCAGCATATAGAGCGCACCCACCGGCAGCATGAGGCCGATATTTGTGACGGTGCAGGCAAAAATGGCCTTAAGCAAATCTTTTGCGCCCTGCTCGCTGAGTGCAAGCTGACGCCTTATATATTCAACCATTAAAAGAAGCCTCCTTTCCAACCTTCCAAGCAGCAGAGGACTGATAATCCGCCCACATTCGGGCGTACAGTTTGTTTTGCTCCAGCAGTGCGTTATGACTGCCCTGCTCGGCAACGACGCCCTCTTTGAGCACAGCAATGTTGTCCGCATTGCGGATGGTTGAGAGCCGGTGCGCAATCATAATGACGGTTTTCCCCTTTGTCAGCGCCCTGAACGCCGTCTGAATCTGGTGCTCGTTTTCCGGGTCGGCAAAGGCGGTTGCTTCGTCTAAAACAATAATAGGGGCGTCCTTCAAAATAGCACGGGCCAGCGCAATGCGCTGCGCTTCGCCGCCCGAAAGGTAAACACCCTTGGTACCCACCACCGTGTCCAGCCCATGAGGCATTTTTTCGATAATTTCCTCGCATTGCGCAGCTTTTGCCGCGGCCATCACCTGCTCCCGGGTAGCGTTCGGGCAAGCGGCGCGGATGTTCTCCAGCAGGCTTTTTTTGAACAGATGGGTGTCCTGAAACACAAATGCGACGCGGTTCATCAGGTCCGGTGTGGCAATGCTGCGCACGTCGACCCCGCCAATTTTAACGCTGCCGCTATCCACATCCCAAAAGCGCGGAATCAGGCTGGCTGCGGTGGTTTTTCCGCCACCCGACGGGCCGACCAGCGCAAAGGTAGCACCCTGCGGCACATGAAACGACACATTCTCAAGCGCCGGGCGGATTGCGCCGCCATAGGTAAAGGTAACGTTCTCAAAGGTTACAGAGGCGTCCTGGGGCGAAACGGGCTGCACCGGCTCGGCCAGCGGCTGCTCGTTTAAAAT
>JAEWYJ010000194.1 GCA_023395695.1 Bacillota bacterium
GTTTAATATAATTCATATAACTAACTAATTTTCGCGCGAAGGAGTGGGGATAATAGCATGCAGGAGCAGCGGTCGTATCTTTACCACATTTTTTTTTAGAATTTGCCGGCATTTTTCTCAGGTGCGGCGCAATAACGGGCTGACGCCGGGCGAATTTGGCGTACTCTGGACCCTTGAGCAGGCGGAAAGTCAGGCGTTGCACCCTGCCGAAATAAGCAAACGCATGGGTATTACCCGCCCATCGCTTACCCCCATATTGCGGGATCGGGAGGCGCGTGGTCTGGTGCAGTGCCGCATTGATTCGGGTGACGGGCGCAGATATTTGGTTGAGATAACCGATAAATGCCGCGCGTTCAGAATAAAGCAGATTAATCGCCATAAGCTGTTATTCGACCAGCTGATCGGCAATCTCGACCAACAGGAACTGGCTGATCTTTTGCGTATTCTGCATAAGCTTGAAGAAAATTTGCAACATCAAATCGATAACAGCGGAGAAGCATTTTTATGAGCAATATTACCACACATTTAAAGGCGTTTTATCCGGAATGCACCTATGCCGTTATAGCGATGGTACTGGCAGCGCTCACCGAGCTGGGGCTGCCCTTTTTGCTGGCGGAATTGATTAATCAGGGACTTTACTACAACGACACTGCGTTAGTGCTCCGACTGGGCGGCATCATGCTGCTGCTGGCAGTGGTCAGTATCAGCAGTACGCTTTTAAACAGCTACTTCAGCGCTAAAATTTCGGCCGGCGTCAGCCGTTCGCTCCGGCAGCAGATATTTGACAAAATCGAAGGCTTTTCGCTGCCTGAAACCGACCGCTTTGGCACGGCCTCGCTGATTACGCGTTCAACAAACGATGTTACACAGGTGCAAAACTACATTTATGTTCTGTTGCGGCTGGTGCTGCGCGCGCCGATTATGATTATGGGCGGCGTGACGCTGGCCTACCTGAAAAGCCCGGCGCTTTCAATGGTGCTGCTGCTGATGCTGCCGGCGCTCTTTTTAATGGTGACCGGTATAGCCCGGCGGGGTATGCCGCTTTCCACTGCAATGCAGCAAAAGCTCGACCATGTCACGCTGGTTATGCGCGAAAAGCTGACCGGCGTCAGGGTTATTCGCGCCTTTGACAACGAAGATTACGAAAGGCGGCGCTTCGACAAGGCCAGCCGCGATTTGACCGAGGCTTCGGTCAAGATGAACCGTACGATGGCGCTGATGTTCCCTGCGGCCAATATGGTCATGGCGGCCGCCACAGTGGCAATTGTCTGGTTTGGCGCCATTCAGGCGGTGCAGGGGCACATTCTGGTCGGCGACATCATGGCAATGGTGCAGTACATCACCCAAATTTTAATGTCGATTATGATGATTTCGATGGTCTTTGTTATGCTGCCACGCGCTATGTCGTCGGTTAAGCGCATTG
Source organism: Bacillota bacterium (assembly GCA_023395695.1). GTDB lineage: Bacteria > Bacillota > Clostridia > Oscillospirales > Ruminococcaceae > Yanshouia. Next base: position 1,424 of record JAEWYJ010000194.1, read on the forward strand.
GCGAGGTGCTCGACACCGAGGCCGCCATCGTAGACACGGTGCGATGTCCCGAGGCAGCTTCACGATGTCCCGATGCAGCACGATGTCCCGGCGCAGGCAGGAGCCTGCTCAGCTTTGAGGATGTGAGCTTTCGCTACCCCGGTGCGCAGGATGCGGCGCTCTCTCATATTAGCTTTACGGCCGGCCCCGGGCAGACCACCGCTATTATCGGCAGCACTGGCAGCGGAAAAAGTACGCTGCTCAAGCTGGTCGAACGCTTTTACGATGTCACCGGGGGGCGAATTGTCGTCGATGGGGCAGATGTCCGCGACTATTCCCAGCAGGCGCTGCGTCAGAAGCTTGGATATGTGCCGCAAAAGGCCGTGCTGTTTTCAGGTACTATTGCCGATAATCTGCGGTTTGGATGTCCCGACGCCGCTGACGAAGCATTGGCGGCGGCGGCCGGAACCGCACAGGCCGGTGCCTTTATAGGCGAACGTGACGAGGGTTACGGCGCGCCGGTCTCGCAGGGGGGCACAAACCTCTCAGGCGGGCAAAAGCAACGGTTGGCCATCGCCCGCGCTGTGGTGCGAAGGCCCGATATCTATCTGTTTGACGACAGCTTTTCGGCGCTGGATTTTGAAACCGACGCCAGGCTTCGCGCCGCGCTGCGGCAGGATATGCGCGACGCCGCGGTGCTGCTTGTGGCGCAGCGCGTCTCTACCGTGATGAATGCCGACCAGATTCTTGTGTTGGACGGCGGCGAACAGGTGGGGTTGGGCACCCATCGGGAATTGATGGAGCGCTGCGCTGTCTACCGTGAGATTGTTGCGTCGCAGCTTTCGGCGGAGGAAATGAACCATGAGTGAGGCAAACAACAAAAACCAAAAGCCGTTTGTGGGCGGACGGCACAGCACCGGCCGGGTTATGATGACGCCGGCGCGTCCTAAAAATTTTAAAAGCAGCTTTATGCGGTTGGCCGGGTTTTTAAAGCCCTATTGGGTCTCGCTTTTAGTTGTGCTGCTGCTTAACGTGGGATCCACCGCCGTCAGCGCACTGGTGCCAAAGGCGCTTTCGGGCGCGGTCAACGAAATTGCGCGCGGCACGCAGGCCATGCTGACCGGTGGGGGTGCAGGCGTCTCAATGGCGCTGATCGGGCGGATTCTGGCTGTTATAGCAGCGATGTATCTGGTCTCCTCTGTGGCAAGCTATATCGTGCAATACATGCTCGCGGGGCTGACCCAGCGGGCGATGTACGACTTGCGCAAACGCGCCGATGAAAAGCTGACCCGCCTGCCGCTGGGCTTTTTTGATAAGAATTCCTATGGCGATACGCTCTCGCGCGTCACCAACGACATTGATACGATTGCAAACGCGTTGCAGCAAAGCCTTAATCAGGCGCTCAATTCGCTTTTAAGCATTGTTATGATCTTTTTTGTGATGTTGAGTATCAGCCCGTGGCTGACCTTTGCGGGGCTGGCCGCCATGCCGCTGGGGGTTGTTTTATCGGGTTTGCTGATTCGGTTTTCGCAAAAATTCTTCAAGGGGCAGCAAAAATCCCTGGGCGAGTTAAACGGCTATATCGAAGAGACCTACAACGGGCACGAGGTCATCAAGGCCTTTGGCCGGGAGGAAACGGCGCGGAAGCGTTTTGCGCAGCTCAACGATACGCTTTGCGACTATGCATGGAAAGCGCAGTTTTGTTCCGGTGTTATGATGCCGGTTATCATCTTTATTACAAATCTGGGCTATGTGGTTGTTGCGGTTGCCGGCGGCTATATGATTACGGCAGGCAAGCTGCTTGTGGGCGATATTCAGGCGATGATTCAATATATCCGTCAGTTTTCGCATCCCGTTTCAATGGTGGCAAACATTGCGAACATTCTGCAGTCGGCCGTTGCGGCGGCCGAACGCGTATTTGAGCTGCTGGATGCGCCGGAGGAGATTCCCGATCCCGCGCAGCCCAAGGCGATTGCCAATGCCAAGGGCGAGGTGCGTATTGAAAATTTGACCTTTGGCTATGGCGACGAGCCGGTGCTTAAAAATATTTCGGCATGGGCCAAAAACGGTCAGCGGGTGGCTATTGTGGGCCCTACCGGTTCGGGTAAAACGACGCTGGTGAATTTGCTGATGCGCTTTTACGAGCCGCAGCAGGGCCATATCTCAATTGATGGCATTGGGTTGGCCGACATGCCCCGCGCCGAGCTGCGCAGTCATTTTGGTATGGTGTTACAGGACACATGGCTGTTCAAGGGCAGCATTCTGGAGAATATTCGCTATGGCCGGCTTAGCGCGACTGACGACGACGTGATAGCTGCGGCAAAGGCTGCCTGTGCGCACCGGTTTATCCGGCAGCTGCCCGGAGGCTATGACTTTGAGCTTGGCGAGGACGCCACCAATATCTCGCAGGGACAGCGCCAGCTGCTGACCATTGCGCGGGCACTTTTGGCCGATCCGGATATTCTGATTCTCGACGAGGCCACCAGCTCGGTTGATACCCGAACCGAACGGCTGATTCAAAATGCCATGACGACGCTGATGCATGGTCGCACGTCGTTTGTGATTGCACACCGCCTTTCAACGATAAAGGATGCCGACGCCATTCTGGTCATTAAGGACGGGGAGATTATTGAGCGCGGTGACCACGAGGCGCTGTTGGCCGCCGGGGGATTTTATAAGAATCTCTATCAGAGCCAGTTTGCGCATTGAGCCTATAAATTTAAAACCGCCTGTGCCGATCAGCATTGCTCCGGCGCAGGCGGATTTTGTTGTTTTATGGTGGCTGTTTGGGGTGGTGCTTC
>JAEWYJ010000235.1 GCA_023395695.1 Bacillota bacterium
CTATCACACGGTATTCGCACTGCGGCACTTCCCAATGCAGCAGTGTCTGGCCGTGGTAGAGCGGTGTGGCGGCGGCCTCGCTCTCCGAGGTGGATGGCGCGGCAGCCGACTGCGAATCTGACGGCGCACCTGCCGCCCCACAGGCACAGAAAAGTGCCAGTGCAGCGGCTAATGCCACCCATTTTATAGGCTTAATGCTCATAACAAAACCTCCGCCGCCTCTATGGGGATATCCTGTTCCGCCTCTGGTTGGTAGCGCACCCGTACCGGCGCTTCATCCTGATAGGACAAATCCGCCGTACCGTCGCCGTTTATTTTAACCGAAAGCACATTGATTGAAAATTTTGCGAAAGCGCGCATCGTCATACCGGTATTATATTCGCCTATCGCCCGGCCATCCCAGTCGAGCACCGTCAGCGTCACCGGAAGCGCCGTGGTCTGCTGCGCAGTGCCCCGCCACAGCACGCCCGATCCAAAGGTATAGGGGCGGTGCGCAACAAGCAGCACACGGTTGGCCATATCCACCGCCGTGCCGGCCACAATGCGTACCATACCGGGCGTCGATTTGTTAGAAGGGTTTTGCTGTGTGCCAAAATCGAACTGAGGCCCCGGCGATAAAACCGCGCCGGAGGCCGCGTCGTAAAACCGCAGCGTATCAAAGGTATTGACGAAAATGCGGTCATTGTCCAAAAAATAGAGCTGATCCAGCGCAGAGCCCGCATATAAAAAAGCGATGCCTTCCGGCCCGCGCACAACATAATCGCAGCCGCCGGGCGATTCAAAGTAGCTGCGTACGTCGGCGGTATAAAGCTGGCGCGCCCCGTCGGGCGAGGCTGCATATTGCGCCTCCAGCATCGCGTCGGTGTAGCTGCGGGTGATGCGGCTTCCGGAATTTTCGCTGTTAAAATTCAGGGTACAGCATATTTTACCGTTAGAAAGCGTCGCCGTTTTTGATTGTGCGTCGAGCGACGCAGTTAAAACATCCAGCGGGTTCTGCTGGTCGTTTTGCGAATCCTCTGTATCGACGCCATAGGCTGTATCGTAAAGCGCGTTAAAAAAGGAAGCGTCAAAATCCGGCACAACCTGCTCTAAAGCCGCGCCTTCCTGTAAGACCAGCCGAAAACGCAGCAACGATTGGTCGTGTTCATAATCATAATCGTTGGCATATTGTAATTGCGCCGTCCCGTCGGAAATAAGCTCCGTAAAGGTAAGCTGCCTGTAGCGCTCTTTATTGGGGTTATAGCCCAGCGCCTGTGTACCCTGCCCGGTCAGTGCCAGCATAAAACAGGTCGCTTCCGTTTTGCCCGCCTGGTTCTCATCCCATACCTCAAAGGTAATGGTATCGGCCTGCGGGGCCAGCCTTTGCAGTGGGGCAGACAACCTGTCCAGATTGTGGCGCAGCGAATCCACCGTTGTAAGATACTTGCCCCCGGTAGAGAACAGCTGCGTGGAAATATTATAAAACACGTCATCCCGGCTGTAAATCTTATTAAAGGTATCGGGCATTTCCTGCTGGTAAATGACGGCGTAGCCCTCGCGGAAGGCCGTTATGCCCAAAACGTCGTAGGGTCTGTCCGGCTTGAGAAAATGCAGCTGCACACCCTCGAATTCCAGCGAGGCGGCAGGTGGCTCAAAGGCCGACGGTGCGGGTACGTCGGCTGCACTGCTTTCGGGCAAAGGCGGCTGAATGCCGGCACAGGCGCATAAGACCAGCAGCACCGTTAAAAGGGCCATCTTTCTTTTCATAATGCTCCTTTCTTTATACGCCAAAGGCGTTCTGTACATTAGCAGACCGGCAAATACCCACCGGAAAAGTATGTCTTTTTTAGCTTTTGACTATATATAATTAGTGCTCAAGATTTACCAAATTAATGCAATCGCCGGGTATTTTTCTTAAAAGGCGCCCGGTGGTTTGGCTTCTGCAAGAACAGGCGCTTTCAGCTTGCAAAAACCGCTGTTCTTTGATACGACGATGCCCCACACCGCAGTTTCAGACGCCCTGCTTAAATTGTTGCGGCACACCGGGGAAACTATACCCAAACAGTTCAGGAACAGATACAGGCTTTGCAAGACAGGCTGACAAGGCGGCGCAGCTTTTAAGCTGTTTGACTATATATCTCGCCTGATCGATTGCCTTACGCCGGACCGGGCCGAACCGCGCCTTATAAAAAGGTGATAACCTGCTCTGCCGCAAGGCGCTCGTTATGCAGCTTAGAGGGCTTTGCATCCTCTGCCGGATATCCCAGCACCATCAGTCCCTCCATCGTCAGGCCCTCCAGCTGAGGGAAAGCCTTGCGCAGCGCATTTTCGTCATACAGCCCCACAAAGGTTGTTCCCAGTCCCAGATCTGCGGCCTGAAGCATCATATGATCCGCCGCAATCATAATATCCTGCTCGCCGCAGTTTTTGCCGTCGGTGACACGAACCGATGCCCGCGACGCGTCATAAGCCAGCATCAGAATAACCGGCGCGCCAAAATGGCATTGTGTGCAGCTGCGCAACAGGGCGAGGGCCTCCTCGCTGTGGGCGACAAAAATACGCTGAGACTGGCGGTTTTTGGCGCTGGGCGCAAGCATAGCGGCATGAAGAACCTTTTGCAGCAGCGCGGCAGGCACGGGCCTTTTATCAAATTTGCGTACGGAATAACGTTTTTCTGCCAAATCGGCAAAGCTTTCCATTTGTTATGACCTCTTTTGCTCTTAATATATAGCCGATTAATTTTAAAAGCGGCCCAGCGTTAGCATGTCTAGTTTTTGCGTTGCAGGGCGGACGCCGCGGCAACACGGAAAACAGGCCGGCAAGCTGGGACGGGTTTGAAGTTAGTCGTTTATATCTATTATGCCAGATGCGACATGCTGCGTAAAGACTAAAAAGGCTATGCATCGGCTTTTCCGGCACATTGCAATAGAAGCCGGACGCATAACAGCGCCCGGCTTCTATTTAATTCAAACTTTTAAGGTGTTGCCCGTTTCATAACAGGCGCTCTGCCTTACTCCGCAAAAAGCGGGGTCGAAAGATAACGCTCGCCGGTGTCGGGCAGAATGGCAACAATAACCTTGCCGGCGTTCTCGGGGCGCTTTGCCAGCTCGGTTGCCGCCCAAACCGCGGCGCCGGAAGAAATACCCACCAAAAGCCCTTCAAATTTGGATATGGCCTTGCCGGTCGCAAAGGCATCCTCATTTTTTACACGGATGACCTCGTCGTAGACAGACGTATCTAAAACCGCGGGAACAAAGCCGGCGCCGATGCCCTGAATTTTATGCGGGCCGGATTTCCCTTCGGACAGTACCGGAGAATCGGCAGGCTCAACAG
>JAEWYJ010000242.1 GCA_023395695.1 Bacillota bacterium
CTGCTAATCCAGCCAAGGCCCATCGCAGTGATATCCGCAGCCTCCGGCTCAGGGCCGACATGGGTTGCGCTGCCGGCGCCGTGGCACTTGCCAAACGTGTGCCCGCCCGCAATCAACGCAACCGTCTCATAGGGGTCCATCGCCATGCGGGCAAAGGTATCAATAACATCTCGGCCCGAAGCCACCGGGTCGGGGTTGCCGTTGGGGCCTTCGGGGTTGACGTAAATCAAACCCATCTGCACGGCGGCCAGCGGATTTTCAAGGTCGCGCTCACCAGAATAACGTTTATCGCCGAGCCAGTCGGTTTCACTGCCCCAGTAAATATCTTCTTCCGGCTCCCAAATATCCGCGCGCCCGCCCGAAAAACCAAAGGTCTTCAAGCCCATCGATTCCAGCGCGCAGTTCCCGGCCAGAATCAGCAGGTCGGCCCACGAAAGCTGCCTGCCGTATTTTTGCTTGACAGGCCAGAGCAGGCGGCGGGCCTTATCAAGATTGGCGTTATCCGGCCAGCTGTTAAGAGGTGCAAAACGCTGGGAGCCACTGCCCGCGCCGCCGCGGCCGTCGTTAAATCGGTATGTACCGGCACTGTGCCAGGCCATGCGGATGAACAAAGGGCCATAATGGCCATAGTCGGCAGGCCACCACGCCTGAGAGTCGGTCATCAGCGCATAAAGATCCTGCTTAACAGCATTGAGATCCAGCTTTTTGAATGCCTCAGCGTAGTTAAAATCCGCACCCATAGGGTTGCTCAAGCCTGAATGCTGATGAAGAATATGGAGATTAAGCTGATTGGGCCACCAATCCTTATTAGATGTTCCTCCGCCAGCGACGGCCTTCCTGGTCATACCGGTTACAGGGCATTTTAATTCTGTACTCATGAAATATCCTCCCTTCAAAATTTGTTATTTATTATTCAAAAGGCATTTTGGGCAAACGCCCTTAAAATAAATGCTTTTGTCAAGCACTTTAAAGCCGGGCAGCTGCGCATCGGTCAGCAGCTCGGAATTAATGTCGAAGTTGAAAACGGTTTTGCAGCTTTCGCATTTAAAGTGTCCATGCGCTTGGGTCACAATGTCATAACGCACCTCGGTGTCCTCAATATTAAGCGCCCTGAGCAGCCCCGCTTGTACCAAAACATGCAGCGTATTGTAAATAGTAGTTTTAGAAAGGGTCGGCTCCTCCTCATGCAGAGCCACATAAATTTGATCGGCTGTCGGGTGATCCATATGCGTACACAGATAGGCAGCAACCTTCATGCGCTGGTGCGAAAGCCGGATATGCCGCGCTTTAAGCGCCTGCAAAATTGCGTTATAGCGTTCATTCATATCATCATGCCCTTTGCCGATATTATGTGAGAGCCTTATATAACCAAGCTTCTTAATTGTAATGATTACAATTTAAATATACACCAGAAACTGCGCGAGCACAAGACATTTGTATAAACTGGGCAAATTTTGTAATAATGCTCAAAATTCTTCCTGTTTTTTGCATAAGCTGCGGTGCGTACCTGAACGCAACATAAAAGCGCTCCGGAAATAACATTCCGAAGCGCTTTTTGTGATATGAATATCAAACCCCTGCCCAGCCTGCTTAAAACACCACTCTGCCGGGCTTTCTTGGCAGCGGCGGCTGCTTTTCATTCGCGGGGTGCCCAATAATGACACTGCCGAAAATATCTTCATCTTCGCGCAGGCCCATGTCCTCAAATATTTTTCTGACCGACGGATGATCGGTCTGCCAGTGTGGCTGGTTTATCCAGCAGGCGCCCAGATTAAGTGATGCGGCGGCAATTTGCATGTTTTGCAGCGCATTGGCACTGTCGGCCATACTGTTGGGGTGGTTGCGCGGCGCCATTGCCGAAATAAGAATCTGCGCGCCAAAAAAGAAGTCGCAGTTTTGCTGGCGCGCCCGAACCGCAGATTTATTCTGGTATTGGCTTGGGTCCAGCTCTCTTTCCAAAAACGCGTTCACAAGTGCGCTGTTAAGCACTTTAAGCTTTTCGCCCTGCAAAACAAACAGTCTGACGTACTGATGGTTTCCGCCGCTGGGTGCATAGAGACCCGCTTGAATAATGGCCTCTAAATGCGCGGCCTCAACAGCCTTGTCCAGATAGGCGCGTGTGCTGCGCCGTTGGATAATGGTCTCCAGAACGGTATTCATAAATACATCCGCCTTTCTTGTCGGTAATTATTTTTCCGTCGCTTTATTTTTCAGGTAAGGAAACAGACCCCCGGCGAGCATGATATCGTTTTCAAGATCGCCTACACCATCGCCGTGAAATTTTGCACCGGTCGTTTTATTCTCGAGCAGGCCGGACGCCAGATCAACCTCAAGGTCGTCCCCGGTGTTGATCGTTCCATTTTTAATCGCATCCGACAGTCCTTTGATGAACAGCACCGGGTAGCCGTTATTAATCGCATTACGGTAATAGATCCGCGAGCAGGTTTCCGCCAGAATACAGGGGATCCCTGCGTATTTAAGGCAGTATATCGCATGCTCGCGGCTGGAGCCGCAGCCGAAGTTTCTGCCCGCGACCACAAAATCGCCCGGCTTTACCGATTTTGCAAAATGCTCCATACCCGGAAAATACTCGAACGCATACTGCGGCATACTTTCAGGGTCGGTTTCAGCAAGGTATTTATTGTGATAGATCAAATCGGTATCGACATCGTCGCCGAATACCCATGCTTTGCCCTTAGAAACGCTCATTGCTTATGCCCTCCTCAAGCCAGAATGTCGCGGGGGTCGGTAATGCGGCCTTTAATCGCGGTTGCCATTGCAGTCATGGGGCTCATCAGGAAGGTGTGACTGCCTTTGCCCACCTTGCCGATAAAGTTTCGGTTGGTGGTCGAGCACCCCACATCCCCGGCCGGCAGTGCACCGTAATGCTCGGCCGTGCAAAGTGCGCAGGTGGGGTTGGTAAAAACAACGCCCGCCTCAAGAAATTTTTCGATTATGCCAGCTTTGGCACAGGCCAGCTGCACCTCTCTTGTACTGGGGGTAATAATGGTTCGCACACTGGGGCTGACGATGCCGCCGCCCGCAATCAGCACGTCATAAGCGGCCTTGATATCTTCAAAGCGCCCGTTGGAGCAGGAGCCGATATGAACCTGATCCACCACAGTTCCCGCAACCGCGCCGACCGTCTTGACATTATCGGGCGCATCCGGGCAGGAGACCATTGGTACCAGCGTATCTACGTCATAATGCAGCACCCGACAGTACGCAGCGTCAGGGTCCGCAGAAAGCGCCTTGACCCGTTCTATAACCTCCGGGCCCGCGCGCTCAACCAGCCAGTCGAGAACAGGCCCGTTGGGCATAATAAGCGGAACCTTTCCGCTCATCTCGGTAACCATGGAGCAAAGGGTAATACGCTGGCTCAGCGTCGCATTTTCAATCGTCTCCCCCGTGAACTCCACCGCAAGAAAATCCATGCCGCCGGCGCCGAGATCGCCGACAATTTTGGTTAGCAGGTCGCGCATGCAGACGCCTTTTTTAAAGCTGCCGGTAACCTCAATTTTCATCGTCTCAGGCACGCGAAACCAATTGACGCCGTTTATGTAAGCGGCCGCAACGTCCGAATTGCCGACGCCGGTGGCAAAAGCGCCGACCGCTCCCAGCAAATTCATATGGCTGTCGGTGCCCAGCACAACGTCCCCGGGCTTGATAAGCCCCGCTTCCAGCATAACGTGCTGGCCAATGCCGTGGTTAACGTCAAAAACATTTCGTATGCCCTGACGCTTGGCAAATTCGCGGATAATCTTCTGGTTGTTGGATACCTTTTCAGAATGCGCCGGGGCCTGAAGGTCAAAGGTATAAGCCACCTTGTTGGGATTCCACACCCGGGCATCCTTGCCCATTTCCTGCTCAAACTGGAGCACGCAGTTTGCCCCGCCAAAGTCGCGTGCGGAGGCAAGGTCTATGTTGCACCAGACGCGCTCACCCACCTGAACAGGCCTGCCCGCGGCGCGCTCCATAATTTTTACGATTGCTGTTTTACCCATCGTCCCTGTTCCTTTCCATTACTTCATGCCCAAAAAAGACTTCACTGTTTCAAAATTGATAAAGTCCGCTTTGTTGACAATGACCGCCTCTGGGCAGCGCAGCGTACCATCCCCCTCACCGGCGTGGTTGGCAATAATGTGCGCAATGCGGCTTGAGCAGCCGTTGCGCATTGCAAACACCGTACCGGAAAAGGGATGACGTAAATCTTTGCCAAGCTGGGACTTCACCATCCGGCCGTCCGGCAGCCGTTCATACTCCGCCAGCTTGCCAACGTCATGCAGCAGCGCACCGGCGATGAGATCATCGTGATTAAGGGTATATTTCAGGTCCTTGGCGGCGTAGATTGCGTTAAACTCCTGCATGGCCACCTTGGCGATGCGGGTCACACCGCGCGTATGGTCAAGATATGAAAAGGGGCAGTCCGGTATCAGCAGCGTAAAGGGGATTTTCTCCATATCCTCCGGCTGCCAGCCACCGACGGTCAATGCGTCGACATAAGCGTCTACAACCTTATCCTGCAGAGCCGCATCGCTAATCCATGCAATTTCGGGGAGCAGCCGGCGAATTTTTTCCTTCATAATTATACACCTCTTATTCCTGTTTTAAAGAGCTAGCGTTTTATCTGTTTGATTACATCAATAACCGTTCCATCGCGGTACTCGACGATGCAAACAACCTTTTCAGTCGTTTCGATGGGTTTTGGCACACCGGTGAGCTGTTCGGCAGCCTGTTGCAGCGCTTCTATTGACAGCAGCTTCAGGCGGGTCTTTTGGAGATCTTCCTTCAATTCCGCATACAGCCTGTGCCGGGGATTGAGTGCGACGCCCGCCTCGGTCACCACCACCGCAATGGCGTCCCCCGGGGTGCAGCAGGTGAATACCCGCTTGACAACAGAGGGGGTTCTGCCGCGAATAATGGGCAGCGTCACAATCGAAATCTCGGCGCCGTCCGCCACATCCGGCCCGCCGCCGAGGCCACCCATCATTTCGCCGCTTGAGCCGGTCAGAATATTGACATTAAAGTCGGTATCCACTTCAAGCGCGCCAAGCACACCAAAGGTTTCGCGGTTTAAAAAGTTGCCCTTGCGCGCGATATTGGCATATGCCGAATTATCTATTTCGATAATCGTTGGGCTTTCGGCAATGGCGCGGGCAGCTACGGCATCAAACGACTGGGAGCAGGCGACCACCCGTACAAGTCCCTTTTGATGCATATCGATAATGGCTGCGGGTATACCGCCCAACGCAAATGACGCCTTTGTGCCGGTTTCCTCCATTTTTTGCGCCAAAAAGTTTGTGCAGGCAATGCTGATGGCGCCCGCCCCCGTCTGGAACGAAAAACCGGGTTTAAACCGACGCGAAGCGGCAATAACGTCAACCACCCGCTGCGCAATGAGCAGGTCGCGGGGGTTTTGAGTCATTCTGGCGGCGCCCGCCGAAATTTTTTGGCTGTCCCCCACCCTGTCTACCACCACAACGTAATCGACATATTCCTGCGAAATACTGATGGGCACACAAGGATATTCAACCAGATAGTCGGTAATAACGACCACCTTGTTGGCCGACGTCGCATCAATCATCGAATAACCCAAAGCGCCGCAGGCATTCGGCCCTATAAGCCCCGTGCAGTTGCCGTAGTCATCTGACGCCGAAGCCCCGATAAACGCAACATCAATTGCAAGCTCCCCGGCCTCTACGGCTCTGGGCCTTGCGCCGTGCGGCCGCAGAATAACAGGCTCATCCATAAGCCCCTCAATAACCGCATCTCCCAGCTCGCCGCGTATACCGCTGGCTTGAATCGACGTCAGCGTGCCGTCGCGGACATAATCAACAATCGAAGGATTCTTAATATTGACCACTGCACTGGGCGCAAATTTAAGATTCTTAATGCCCAGCGACTTTATGGCGCCCAACACCTGGCCGATGACAAGATCTCCTTCGCGAAAGCTGTGGTGGAAGGATATGGTCATGCCGTCCTTTAACCCGCAGGCTGTAATCGCGGCCTCAAGCGTTGGCTGAAGCTTAACATCAGACCGCCGCACATGACCCTGCGTGCGCTTTAACACAATCGGCTTCTCAACAGGGCGGTAGTTGTCCGGTCCGGTATAGGGCTTTACAACATAGTTGCCGATCCGTTCGGGAAGCAGCCTTCCCGCTGCGTTTTTAATCATGGACATATCCCTCCTCAACCGGCATTCCGGCGGCCATCGCTTTTTTCAGCGTGGCAACAGCTCTAAGCTCCATCGGCTTATCAAGCATGCTGCCATCGAGCGTAATGACCCCTTTTTGAAGGCGTCTGCCCTCCCGCAGCGTTTCAAGCACCCGCTGCGCGTATCTGACCTCCTTCGGGCTGGGCGCAAAGGTACCGTTGACAGTATCAATCTGTCTGGGATGAATGACCGTTTTACCGTCAAAGCCCAGATTGCGGGCCAGCATTGCGTCCTCCCGCAGCCCCTGGGCGTCATTAATATCCGAAAAAACCGCATCAACGGCGGCAATTCCAGCCTCGCGGCAGGCCATTAAAATTGCATTGCGGGCATAAAAAATCTCGAGTCCCGCCTTGGTACGCTGCGCCCCTACACCGGCCGTAAAATCTTCGGCACCCATAGCCATCGCCTCCACACGCGGATCGGCGACCGCAATCTCTCTGGCGAACAGCACCCCTATATGCGACTCAATATTACACCACAACCTGATTGTTCCCTCTGCAATACCTGCTCGCTGTTCGATTTGGGCCATTTTTTTAGAAATAGCCTGCACCTCGGCAGCCGACTCTACCTTGGGAATTCTCAGCGCGTCGGGTCTGGCGCGCACCGCCGCCTCAAGATCGTCGTCAATAAATTCAGAGTAAATGCCGTTGACCCGTATAATCACATATTTATCTTTGGGACGGTGGAAACGAACGGTGTTGTAGATTAAAAATCTTGCGGTATCCTTTTCAGATACCGATACCGAATCCTCCAGGTCATAAACGATGCAGTCCTGGTTATAAAACACGGCCTGCGTCAAATTTACCGGGCTTGAAGCGCTGACATATAAATTGGTGCGTATCAAGCCGTCTGTTATAGCCATACTCAGTCCTCCCTGCGCCAATCGTAGCGGTGCTCGGCGCTGCGGCAAATAACCGCCTGCATGCGTGAGCGTATCACATGATCCAACGCGCCTTTATCATTTATCTGCACCAAGGCATCTTTAACATCAAATTCATCCAGAACCGAAAGCGCAGTCTTTAATATAGCGTCGCCAAACATGGCTTTAACAACGCTGTCAATTTCAATTTCAATACCTTTGCCGTCGTTAGGCTGCAGGGTAATTCGCACATCGCTTGATTCAAGCGTGCCCGCTGTGGCAGGTTTAATCAGTTGCATACCGTTCTCCTTTCGGTCATCCGCCGGGGATTGTTTTTTCGATAACCGACTTTGTATTGTCACTTTTTTGAATACGTAACACCAATGCCGCGCCGGCCAGTCACCTTTAGGCCAACCGCCCGCCCGAAGAAGCGTCCGTATTGTCTTCGGGCGCGGTTGCTCCATCGCTCAACGCCTTAAAAGGAAACTGCCTTGGGCTGTATGCTGCCACGACACAATGTCCCCGCTAATCGCGCACGTAAACACAGCCTTCCATAATTCGTCTGGCAGTTCGGTCAAGGTTTGCACTCAACACCGTGTGGCTGCCATCCTTCTCCTTTTTCAAATCGGCATATGCATGCATTACGCCCCATGGATGTCCAATGCGCAGATGCGTCACAGGGTTATCTCTCCTGCCGTTACACACAAGGTCGTTGACGATGGTTCCGGCCGTATTGGCCGCGACAATCGTACAAATTGCGCCTGTACCCATATAGGCGTCGATCATTTTCATGCCGACCGAAAACAGCCGGCCCACCAGATCCACCTCGTTAGCCGCTATCGGTCTTTTATCGCCGGCAGTATAGCCTTCTGGCGCTGTAACAAATGCAATTTTAGGCAGCGTCTGGCTGTTAATACGGGCATCCTCCAAATCTTTGGCAAACCCCAGCAGCACCGCACCGGTTCCGCGGATGATCTCCAGCCTGCGGCAGATATCCGCACAGTTGGGTAATGCGTTAAATTCCGCAGGTGTCTCGGTGCCCTTTACGCCAAAGTCCTTTGCGCGGACAAACATAACCGGAGTTGCCGCATCGATAAAGCTGTACTCGTAACGGATGCCATCAATTGTAATGGCGTCCCTAACATGTTGCGTAGGCAACAATCTGCCCGAGGCAGCTCCCTGGGGCGCAACAAATTTAAGCAGTATTCTGGCGCCGGTTCCGGGTACGCCGTCTATGGCAAAGTCGCCCTCGGTTACAGCTCGGCCATCCTTTACCGGAACGTCGGCAATAATCAGCTTTTGGGTATTGGTGTTAAAAATTCTGACGCTGGTGACCGGCTCAACAGCTTTTACCAACCCTTCGTCAATGGCGTAAGGGCCCACGGCCGAAGAAATATTGCCGCAGTTCATTGTTTTGCCGACAATCGGCGCGGCAACGTCCACCTGCCCGAAGGTGTAATCGATATCGGCATCGTCTCGCATACTTTTTTTAATAATTGCGGTTTTGCTGGTCGAGGTATTCGCACCGCCCATTCCGTCAATCTGCCGCCGGTCGGGCGAGCCAAATG
>JAEWYJ010000324.1 GCA_023395695.1 Bacillota bacterium
CTGCTGCGCTGTCCTGCATCGGCTCTGTCTGACGGCTTTCTGCGGCATATTGCAGATAATCACAAACCCGACCGGTGCAAAAAAAAGCTTCCCAGGCTTTTGTGTGGTCCATCATAAATCGCCTCCGGTAATAGTTTTTCCGAAGGCAGCAAAATTATTGTCGGAAATATTTCGCTAATGTAACTGTCAACTTGAAAAGCGGCCCGACATTTGCAAAGCCATTTTGCGTGCTGCAAGGCAGGCAGACACCGGCCGACATGCGGCTGTACGAAAAACAGGCCGCACGGGTCGTTTTTTTTTAACTAACCCGTTATATACCTTTTCAAAGCCCAGATGCCGAGGCAAACCGGGCGTAATGCCTGATTACTGATCTCTAAAGCCGAAATTCTTCAATTGGGTGTCGCTGTCGCGCCAGCCCTCGCGCACCTTGACCCAGCATTGCAGGTTAATGCGCACATCCAAAAAGCGTTCGATGTCCAGCCGCGCTTCAGTGGCAATTTTTTTGAGCATCGCGCCATGCTTGCCAATGATGATGCCCTTATGCGCGTCGCGCTCGCAAACAATGGTCGCGTCGATGTCGATAAGGCCGCCGTCCTCCCGCTCGCTCATCCGCTCGATGACCACCGCCGTGCCATGGGGAATTTCGTCCCGCATATTGCGCAGCAGCTTCTCACGGATAATTTCGGACACGACCGCGCGTTCGGGCTGGTCGGTCAGTGTGTCGTCGGGGAAAAAGTGTTCTCCCTCGACGCAAAACGGCTCCAGCTCTTTTAAGAGCGTCGCAACGCCCTCACCTTTAAGGGCCGAGATGGGCACAACGGCGTCAAAGGCATGTAAATTTGCAAATTCCGCAATTTTTTTGAGCATCAGCTCCTTTTGCGCGAGCGCATCGACCTTGTTAATGGCCAGCACCGCCGGTACGCCGGCGTTTTTAACGCTTTCTACAAGCTGCTTTTCGGAGGCGGTAACATGTCCGTCCCACTCGGTGACGAGTATAACGGCATCCACATCCGACACCGACGCACCCGCCTGCTTGACCATAAACTGGCCCAGCTTGGATTTTGGTTTATGCAGCCCCGGCGTATCAATAAAGACGTACTGCGTCTCCCCTTCGGTCAAAACACCGGTAATGCGGTTTCTCGTCGTCTGGGGCTTGTCCGCCACAATGGCGATCTTCTCGCCGCGCAAACGGTTTAACAAGGACGATTTGCCGACGTTCGGACGCCCGACAATCGACACAAAAATATTTTTCGTCATTTTAAATTTCCTTTTCCTGACTGATGAAGGTTTCGTCCCGGGAAAGCCCCAGCCCCTGGAGCACCGCTTCTTCCTTTTCGTGCATGATGCGCGCCTGCATGCCGTCGGTCTCATGGTCGTAGCCCAGCAGGTGGAACATGGAATGCACCGTTAAAAACCCGAGCTCCCGTTCAAGCGAATGCCCATAAAGGCGTGCCTGCTCAACCGCGCGCTCCATTGAGATGACGATATCGCCCAGAATGCTGGCCCCCGTCTCCTCGTTGACGTCAAAGCTTCCTTTTTCCCCCATAGGGAAGGACAGCACATCGGTTGCCGAATCCTTGTTGCGATAAGAGGCGTTTAATTCCCGGATGCTGTCATTATCCACAAGGCTGACGCTGATTTCGGCGGGGTCCTCCATGTCCTCGGCGGACAGCACCGCGTTGCAGCAGCGCTTAATAAGAAGGCGTGCACCGGTGGGAATCTTAATCTTTTTCTGTCGGTTTGAAATATATACCTTTGCCTTAGCCACTCGCGTTTCCTCCCAAGCTTAAAGCATGCTAATGCCGTGATGGCGGGTTGTTGTAATAGCGTTCATAGGCCTTGATAATCTCCTGAATAAGCCGGTGGCGCACCACGTCCTTTTCGGTAAGGTGGATGATATCGATACCGTTGATGTTTTTAAGGATGCGAACCGCTTCTGTCAAGCCGGATCTCTTATCCGGCAGATCAATCTGCGTGACGTCGCCGGTGATAACCGCCTTGGAGTTCTGCCCCAGACGGGTCAGCAGCATCTTCATCTGTTCCGGCGTCGTATTCTGTGCCTCGTCCAGAATAATGAACGAGTCGTCAAGCGTTCTGCCGCGCATATACGCAAGCGGCGCCACCTCAATGTTGCCGCGCTCGACATAGCGCTGGTAGTTTTCGGCCCCCAGCATGTCAAACAGCGCGTCATAAAGCGGCCGCAGGTAAGGGTCAACCTTGTTTTGCAGATCGCCGGGCAGAAAGCCGAGTTTTTCGCCCGCTTCTACAGCCGGACGGGTTAAAATAATGCGGTTAATTTCGTGCGCGCGAAAAGCCCGCACCGCCATGGCCACCGCAAGATAGGTCTTGCCGGTACCCGCGGGGCCGACACCGAACGTGATGGTGTTTTTGCGGATGGCGTCGATATATTTTTTCTGGCCCAGTGTCTTGGCCTTTAACGGCCTGCCCTTGGCGGTGATGCACACCACCTCGTCGGTGAGCTGGGCCACCTTTTCTTCCTGCCCCTCGTCGACGAGCGACATGATGTAGTGGATATTCTGCTCGGTCAGCGCCTCGCCGGTGTTAATCAGCGAAATAAGCGCTTCAATCACCTTAACGGCAAGGCAAACCTGCTCCGCCTCTCCGGTAACCTTAATGTCGGCGCCGCGCAACAGGATGCTGACGCCGTAAGTCTCCTCTATCAGCCTGACATTGGCGTCAAAGCTACCAAACAGCGCAAGGGTGTGCTCCATCCGTTCAACATTGATCAGCTGTTCTATCATTTCATCATCCATTCCGCCGAAGGCCGGCATCTTTCAGAAATCGCATTCCGCGCCTTCGCTCCAAAAGGACGGATAACGCGGTAATAATGGGGCGCAGCCGCTTTCAGGCCGATGGCTATGCGCTTTAAGAGTATATCACATTTTAGAATATTTGTCATAGAAACCCGCAAAAAATGTCTGCTAGTTTCTTGAAATTTCCACCTCTCTGGCAATGTCCTTTTCGACCAGCGCCCGCTCGGTCAGGCGATAGACGCCGTTTTCGCAGCGCCCGTCAATTTCGCGGGAGATCACTTTGGAGTCAGGCGTCTTTTTCCGCAGGGCATTTAGCTGCCGCATGGCGTATTCCTTGGCTTCCAGCTCGGTAATTTCGCTTGTTTCAAGCCGAACCGGCGTTGCAATCTGTTTTAAAACCCAGAGATTTTCAGAGGGCAGCAGCGTCTCGCGCTGCCAGTAAACCGAATAGGCCTGTTCCTTCATTTTTAACGGAAAAAACATCGGTATACGGATATTGCCCCATTCAAGAAAGCTTTTGGTTTTCGGGTCGCCGTTTGGCACCCAGACCGGCTGCTTGAGCGGCACCCGGACGTCATGATCTTCATAGGCGTGCGCCACCACCTTTGCGCGGGCATATTTAAACTGGCGGTTGCCGTACTGATCCTCCATAATGCCGCTGACGATAATATCGCCCGCGCTGACGGTATCACCTATTTTAACAACCGACTCGCCCTCGTAAACCTCCATATAACGAATCTGTCCGTCGCAGGCCGCCACAATATTGCCGACCCGGTCGTCGGGGTCAATCGGATCGGGCGGAATATCCCGCTCGCGCAGCTCAACCTGCGCTGTGCTGCCCACGATGTTAATGGCAATCCACGCAATGCGCCCATCGCGCAGCCGCATCTGCTGCTGCAGCGTGCGCGCATCTATTTTGCCTGAGAGCACCCCCGGTTTGACGCCAAGCTCCGCCAGCTCGCCGCGCAGCTCTTCCTCAGAGATAGTGACGCAGCCGTTGATATCCACCCGCCAGACAAACTGGGAGGCAACAATAAGCGCCAGCACGGCGCACAGCAGCCCCGCCAAAAAGCCCTTACGGCGGCGGTAGCGATGCCGGTAAACCCACAACCCGGACTTTTTTTGAATGCGCACCTTTGTGCCGCTCTGCCGCGCCATCGGCCGCAGACGGAAATAGTTCTCGGCATGGGTGCTGGCCTCAATGCCCTGCGGAAGATGCCGGATGCCCCAGACCGGAAGCCCGTTGCGCAGGCAGAGATTTATAAGCTTTTCAGGAAAAGCGCCGGTAATCAAAAAGGTTACCGTACCGCGCAGCCATCTGACCAATACGAGGAGAAACATAGCAGCACCTCAAAACAAGAATTCAACTGCGGTGATATGACCTGAAACAACGGTGGTGTTCCGGTTGAGACTGCCGATGGCAAGCCCCCGCCCCGAAAATTTGACCACCATGCCCCCTGCCAACAGGCGAATGACCTGCGGCGTATACTCCAGCACACCGCGGCAGTTTTCCACCACCGCCTCGTGATTGGCGTGCAGCTCTATGTGCAGTCCGCCCGTCAGCGTGCTCTCCGGCAGCTCCAGCACGCGGGACAGGGCGGTCTTCACCGGCTTTTGATCGTCTTTTTTATTGGATGTATGCAGTTTCATTCTGCGCTTCAAGCCTTTGCACCTCCAGCTTATACCGAATAGGAAAAAAGGGCGCGACCTGCAGGATATGCTTGAATCGGGCGACGGCAAAACAGCCCGCCGCTATCTGTGAATTTCGCCGGCGCCCGACGTTGGTTCCTTCAAAATACTATATGGGCGGGCAAACCGTGATATGCGCTGGTTTACAGCCATAGAATAGCGGTAGGATGCGAGGTGTTGCGAATGAAACAACTATTGGCGGGTCTAACAGGGCTTGCCGCAATTGCGGCGCTTTTTGTAAAAGCGCCTGCGGCGGCGCAGGGTGTGGCCGAGGGCGTGCGGCTCTGCATGCAGGTGCTGCTGCCGTCGCTGCTGCCTTTTATGATTGCAGTGTCGTTTTTGTCGCTTTCAGGCGGACTTTTACTGCCCGCAAAGCTGCTTTTTCCGCTGTTTAAGCTGCTGGGTCTGCCCAATGCGCTGCGCGACGTCTGGCTGGCCTCGTTTTTAGGCGGCTACCCCACCGGCGCACACACGCTGGCCACACTGGTGCAGCAAGGCCTGATGCCGCGCGAGACCGCCGGCCGTATGCTGCGCTGCTGCGTCAACCCCGGCCCGGCCTTTCTGGTATTGGCAGTGGGGCAGGCAATGCTCGGCTCACGCCATATCGGCGGGCTGCTGCTGCTGGCACAGGTCATCTCCTCCCTTTTGCTGTGCGCACTGCTTTGCCGCCGGGAGCGGCATACCGCGGGCGAGGTTTCCGCCAAACGGCTCCCTTCTCTGTCCGACGCCTTTGTGTCCGCCGTTTCGGGTGCGTCCACTGCCATGCTGACTGTTTTTGCGTTTGTGCTGGCTTTTTCGGTCGTTTTTTCGCTGCTTGACGCCTTTGACCCCCGGTTAAAGCCGCTGGCAGCCGTTTTGGAGGTGACGCTTGGCTGTGCCGCCGCCGCAGAGCTTGGCGGAAAAACCGGCCTGCTGCTCACCGCGTTTTTTATCGGCTTTGGCGGGTTTTCGGTCGGCTTTCAGGTGCTGGCGCTCGCACGACAGGCCGGTATTCCGACCCGCGGCTTCTGGCCGGCACGCCTGTTGGGCGGCCTGCTTAACAGCGGCGTTTTCGGGCTGCTGCTCGCTTTTGACAAAACCGCCGTGGCCACCTTGGCCAAGCACACGCCACCGGTGGCCGTCTGGTCATCCGACCGGCTGCTGGGGGCCGTTTGCATCGCGGCCATGCTGTTGATCTCTCTAAAAAAGCTCGAGATGCCCGCTATAAAATCTAAACGCTGAATGCTGGTGAAAGTATTTGCTTTGTGCTAAAATAAAATAATAAGCATACCGTACCGCATGACTTGGCGTCACAGCCCGAAAATTGAGGGCCGAGGTAGAAAATTGCAAGACCATTTTTTGCGTTGTAAGGCCGAGGCACGGTAAGGACAGCTTGAACCAAGCCGTGACGGTTGACGGCAACGGCACAGTCTGAACCCGCCGCCTGTTCGACTGTTTTTTATGTTTTTCGCCCAACCGTCCCGGTATTAAGGAGGTTAAAATGTTTAGGCCAAAGCTTTTTGGAAACAATATTACACCGTCGTGCAGCTATTGTGAATATGGCACCTTAACGCAGGATCAATCTGCTATTTTATGCGCACGGCGCGGCGTCGTCACGCCGGATTACGCCTGCCGCAAATTTGTTTACGATCCGCTCAGCCGTGTTCCAAAGCCACAGCCCAGGCTCGCCAAATTTGATCCGAGCGACTTTGAACTGTAACTGCAATATATAAAGTCAAGACGTCCTGACAGCCTGTTTTAT
Organism: Bacillota bacterium; assembly: GCA_023395695.1. Taxonomy (GTDB): domain Bacteria; phylum Bacillota; class Clostridia; order Oscillospirales; family Ruminococcaceae; genus Yanshouia. The sequence goes on from JAEWYJ010000324.1 coordinate 6,205, forward strand.
GCCTGACCGCGTTGTCGTCGTTGAAGCACGCGAAACAGGCGCTCAAATGTCAGAGCGCTTTTTAAATGAGTCGGCTATAGCAAGTATAAGGAGCATGCCATTTTGAAAAAATTCAAATTGATAGCGGCGCTGCTGGCGGCGCTGATGATAACCGGCATTTTGCTGGCCGCCTGCAACAGAACGGAGTGGGATAACAGCGCCGCTTCTACCGGGTCGCCGCTAAA
>JAEWYJ010000340.1 GCA_023395695.1 Bacillota bacterium
CCGCTTATCCTGGGGAAAAATTCGGAAATGGCAGGAATAAATGTAATCAGCAGGAGGCAGAACACCATCGCAATAATAAAGCGGATAATGCCCTGGCAGACTACTTCCAATTTGACGTTTCCGATACGGGCCGCTACAAAGAGGTTAATGCCCAGCGGCGGCGTAATAAAGCCGATCGCCAGATTGACCACCATGATAATACCAAAGTGTACAGGCGAAAGCCCCAGCTGCAGGGCCACCGGCAGCAGAATGGGCGACAGCACCATCATGGCAGGCGTCGTATCCATAAAGCAGCCGACAAAAAGCAGAAGAAGGTTGATTAATGTTAAAATAACAATCCGATTATCCGAAATGCCAAGCAGTGTGTTGCTGATGGCCAGCGGCACCTGCTCCATGGTCAGAATACGCGCAAAAGCCGTTGCACAGCCGATAATGACCATTGTGGTTCCGTTGGTGTTGCAGGCGTTGGCAATGGTTGTGTACAGCTCTTTGAGGTTGATTTCGCGGTAAATGAACATGCCGCAAATCAGCGCATAGACCGCGGCAACGGCTGCGGCCTCGGTAGGAGTGAAAAAGCCGCCGTAAATACCGCCCAGAATGATGACAGGATCAATGAGCGCCCACTTGGCGTCCCATACAGTCTCCCACTTCTCTTTTGCAGTATAAATTCTGTCGGAGCCCTTCCAGCCCATTTTCTTGCAATAAAAATAGCATACGGCGCACAGCACCAGACCGATGATGAGACCGGGGAAAAAGCCGGCCATAAACATAGCCGAAATAGAGGTGTTCGTAGAGGTGCCGTAAATAACCATCGGAATGCTGGGCGGAATAATAACGCCGATGCATCCGGCACAGGCCACGCAGGCCAGCGTAAAGCCTTTGCTGTAGCCCTTCTCAAGCATGGTAGGCACCACCATGCTGCCTACGGCCGCCACTGTTGCGGGGCCAGAGCCCGATACAGCCGCAAAGAACATGCAGACCACGACCGTTACAATGGCCAAGCCGCCGGTCACGCGTCCTAAAAACACGTTACAGACGTTCAAAATCCGTTTGGAAACGCCGCCGGCTGCCATTAGTTCACCGGCCAGAATAAACAATGGGATTGCCATAATAGGAAAGGAGTCGCTGCCCGCAATCATCTGGCTGACAATAAAGCTTGATGTCATGCGTGGATGTATTGCAACAACAGACAGAGCGGCCAGGCCGATAGAGATACCAACCGGAACGTTCAAAACAAGGAATACGAGCAGCGCCAGAAACAATACGATACCAGCATTCATCCCTCATATTCCTCCCCGTTTTTCAAGCATTTGACCCGGTATAGAATGGTCTGAATTTCACGGAAGACGGCCAGACCAAAGCCTACTACAGTGGACATATAAATGTATTCCATCGGAATTTTAAGCGCAGTGGAATGCACGTGGTACAGCGGCTGCTGCATTGCGTAAAGAAAGCCTGTGTAGGCAATATAACCGGCAAAAGCAGCAAAGAGCACATCGCCCAGAATAACAATATAGGGCCGCAGCCTATGGGGAAAGAGATAAAGCGCCGCGTCAATTTTAATGTGTTTTCTCAGCTTGCAGCCATAGCTGATGCCGACGTAGATCAGCCAGATAAAAATATATCGGGCCAGCTCCTCGGACCAGGAAAGCGAGGCGTTAAAAACGTAGCGCATAATCACCTGTATAAAAACCAACAGGGTCATTGCGGACATCAGAATGACGCAGAGGAAAACCTCCGCATGATCGTCCAGCCATTTTAAAGCATTTTTCAAAACAATTCCTCCTCTGCTCGTATTCTTCCTTAAGGGGTTCTCACACAATGCTGTGTGAGAACCCGTAATTCATTACGCGCAGAAAATAACACTACTTTCTGTAAGCCTCCAGCTCCTGGGCCATCTTGTCCGCCAGCTCGGCGCGGTACATAATCTTTTTGGCAGCTTCCAGGCTGTTGGCAGAGTCGGCCGCGTCCTTAAACGAAAGCTTTTCGGCGTCGGACAGCGTGCGAACCTTGCAGCCCGCGGCTTCCATCGTGGCGACAGCCTCATCCTCATACTTCTGGGACAGCTCGTACTGGCGCTTGGTGGTCTCTTCCATCGCACGGGTCAGCGCATCCTGCTGAGCGGCAGACAGAGAATCCCACTTTTTAAGGTTCATAACAACATAATAAGGGGTATATACATGCTCGGTCAGCGTGCAGTACTTTTCAACCTCGTAGAACTTGTTGCCGACGATGATGCCCAGGGGGTTTTCCTGTCCGTCAACCGTCTTCTGCTGCATCGCGGTAAACAGCTCGGAGAAAGCCATAGGGGTGGGGTTGGCGCCCATGGCCTGCCACGCAGCCAAATGGATCTCGTTAGCCATGGTGCGGATCTTCAGACCCTTGAGATCGGCCACAGCGGTAATGTCCTTGTCGTTGGTGGTAATGTTGCGGAAGCCGTTCTCCCAGAAGGCCAGACCCTTGAGGCCGTAATCCTTAAAGCCCTCCAGCACAGCCTTGCCGGCCTCTCCGTTAAAGCCTACCTCGTAAACCTCCTGCTTGTTGAGGAACATATAGGGAATGTCATACACAAACAGGTCGTTATAGGTTACGGCCACCGAAGAGGTGGAGCCAATTGCGATATCGCACTCACCGGTCTGCGCCATGGCAAAGCTCTGCTCGTCATTGCCCAACTGATTTTCAGGGAAGTGCTTGATCGTGATGGTTCCGTTGGAATACTCCTGAATTTTGGAGATCAGAACCTCGTTGACGGCGTCGATGGCGCTGTCCGAGGTGACGTTGCCCAGCACCAGCTCGACCGGCTTGTCGCCGCCCGCCTGAGAGCCACTCGGGGCAGCCTCGCTGGGTTTACTGCTGGAATTTCCGCAGGCAGCCAGAGCCGCCAGCATAGCACCGGCCAAAAGTACAGACAAAATCTTCTTTTTCATAACATCTTTCCTCCTACTGTCTTTTTATTATTATCGGCTTTGCAGCCCTTATAATAATCGCATCATAGAATAACAGAAATTATACATATTAAGGCTCGAATTTGCGCAGTCTTTTATTTGCACAGATAGCCGCCGTCGCAGGGGATAACCGCACCGGCCATATAGTCGGAGGCGTCAGCGCACAGGAAAATGCACAGCCCCTTCATATCATCCGGTGTGCCCCAGCGGTGCGCGGGGATGCGGGCAAGAATTTCGGTATTGCGGCCGGTATCATGAATCAAGGCCGTATTCATTTCAGTTGCCATATATCCCGGGGCAATGGCGTTGACATTGATGCCTTTTCCGGTCCACTCGTTGGCCAGCGCCTTGGTCAGCTGCGCCACGCCACCTTTACTGGCCGCATAGGCGGGCACGGTATAACCGCCGAAAAAGCTGAGCATCGACGCAATGTTGACAATCTTCCCCTTAGATTTCTGGTCTATGAACTGCCGCCCCGCCATCTGGCACAGTTCAAAGGTGGCCGTCAGGTTAACCTCCAGCACATCATCCCAGTCCTCAATAGGGAACTCCTCACAAAAATGCCGGCGCTGAATGCCCGCAGCGTTAACCAGAATATCCAGTTGGCCGCCCAGCAGCGCTACGGCTTTGGCAAAGCCCTCTCCCCTCGCGTTGCGGTCACTCAGGTCAACGGCAAGCCCGTGGCAAGTAAAGCCTTTATCGCGGCACTCCTGCGCCACCTTTAACGCGCTCTCGCCAGAGCCGATGACAACAACCTCGCAGCCCGACTCCATCAGGCCTTCGGCCATGCCGCGGCCAAGTCCTCTGGTCGCTCCCGTGACAATAGCCTTACGGCCGGTCAAATCAAATAATTTCACGGAATATTCCTCCTTCTATAGCTGCCGCCTAGCAGCCTGTCTGGTAACAGGTCAGATACCGCTCAAATTTCTCTTGATACAGCGCTGACTTTTCCGGATTAGGCCGAATAATCCGGCTTATCTCCGGCTTGTAGGCGCATACATCCTCAATAATGCCCAGAAGCTCCATTGCCAGAACCGCGCCGCCCAGCATTGAGCCGTGCTCGTTCTGATTAACCTCCAGCTCCCGCTGAAAGATATCGGCACACATCTGGGTCCAGCGCTCCGAGTGAAGGATGCCACCGGAAAAGCGGATATGATCCGGGCACCCGTTAACCTCCGACAAGATCCGGTAGCAGTGGTAAAGATTAAACAAGACGCCCTCCTGCACCGCCAAATACAGATCGGAAAGCTTATGCTGGGGCAATACCTGCAAAAAACCGCCTCTGCGTTCATCGTTCCAGCCGGGGCAGCGTTCGCCGAACATAAACGGCAGGAATACCGGGCTTGTCTCCATATCCGCAACGTCCTGCTCCAGCTGCGCATAGGACAGCTTTGAGAGGCCCACCCGTTCCTTAAACCAGTCCACGCAGTTGCAGCAACCGTTGGTCGCCGCGCCCGAGAGCCAGTTCTTAGGCGACATATAGCACCATGTGCTGGGCTTGGCCGGAAGAACAGGCTTGCTGGTGGTCAAACGAATAGCGCCGCTGGTACCGACCGAAAAGGTCATAACGCCGTCCTGTACCGCGCCCGCCCCCACCTGATTAAGGCCGCCGTCTGAATTGGTGGGGATGACCGGAATGCCCGGCTGAACCCCCAGCTCTCCGGCAGCCTGTTCTGTCAGCGGAAAGGTCTCATCGTAAGATACCAGCCGGCTTAATTGCTCGGGGCCAATTCCCAGCTCCCGCATCAAATCGGGATCAAACGATTTGCTCCAGGTATTGAGCAGTCCGGTTCCGGAGGCCAGACATGCCGTTATGACCCGCTGGCCGGTCATCCGGTAATTGTTATAGGTACCCTGCCCCATAATATAATGCTGCTCAAGCTTATAGCCCTGCTCCTTGAGCATCATGAGCTTAAAAAACGGATAAATGGCGTGCACCATGCAGCCTGTTTTCTGATAAAAGGCGTCAACATACGCCTGATTGAGCCTAAGCGTCTTGCAAACAGAGGCCGCCTCTGTGTTTGACCACAGGTAAACGGGGGTAACCGGCTTCATATCCCGTCCGCACAGTACCAGACTGTGCCATGTGCCGCTCAGGGCTATCATGTCCACCGGCCTTTTGGCCAGCAGCTCCCGGCCGACCGAGATCATGTCCTGATAAACATTTTCCGCATTGTGCAGCGTAACGTCCTCATAGTTGTTTTTATAGGCTTTTACTCTGACTTCAAAAGTACGGTCGTCGGTTCGGTACAGCATTGCTTTGGCGGAGGTTGTACTCGCCTCCAGCACCAATATATTCATATCTTTGCCCGCCTCCTGACTTTGTATGCTTGAGAGCGCCGCCAAGAGGCACCCGCCCGGAGAATTGCATTAAAAATCGGTGCAGTCAACAACTACCTTCACCGTGCCCTGACTTTCATCCGCAATCATGTCGAAGACGCGCCCGGCATCCTTCATCGGCACAATATGCGTAACCACCTTTTCCAACTGCTGCTCTAAATCCTTGCAGTATTCCACCGCCTGACCAAATTCTTCCTTGGTATAAACGCGGGTGCCAATCATCCACTGCTCTTTAAAGTTGAGCTGCTGCAAATTGACCTCGTGCGGCTTTTTATGCACCGACACCATGCAGATGGTACCGCTGACGCGGGTGATGTTGGTCATATCAATCGCCGCCTGGGCAGAGCCGCTGCATTCAAACAACACGTCACAGCCTTCTCCGCCGGTGGCAGCCTTGACGACCTGATTTAAATCTTCTTTTGAGACATTAACCGGCGTAAGCCCCAGCTCTGCCGCAATAGCGAGCCGTTTTTCCGCAATATCCGAGATGAAAACCTTTGCCGCGCCAATATTTTTCAATACAATGCCGGTCAGCATGCCGATAGGGCCGGCGCCGATAACGACCGCGACATCACGCGCTTTAAATTCCGCCTGATGCACCGCGCGCAGAATAACGGCCAGCGGCTCTATAACCACAGCAGCCCGGTCACTGACGCCGTCAGGCACCTTGAAGAGCACGTCCTCATCCACATAGAGGCTTTCGCATATGCCGCCGTCGGTGTCAATACCGATCAAGTTAAGCGTATTGCAAACATGAGAACTTCCGGTGCGGCAGGCACGGCAGGCCCCACAAAACAGCAGCGGGAAAGCCACGACGCGGTCGCCCTTCTTAAATTTTTTACCGTCCTCGGCCACAGTGCCCAAAAACTCATGGCCAAATACCAAAGGTGCTTTAGCCCGGGGATGGGTACCCAGATAAATGCCGATATCCGATCCGCAGACACCGCAATATTTAACATCTACTCTGACCGCGCCTTCTCTCGCCTGCGGCATCGGAACATCCTGTAAAACCGCCTGTTTGGGTCCCGCATAAATCAATGCTTTCATTTTGTCCTTCCCCTCTCCAAAATTCAAATTCGTCATTTGCCGGTATACATCGCCATGGAAAAACCTCACAACCTTAAAGGAGCAGTGCAAACGGGTCATGGCCACCCCATTCGGCGCTACGAATTATAGAAACAACCGGCTTGATTTTGGCGCACAGTGCGCTTTATTCAGAGCGGTCATTATCTATCGACAAAATATAGTGGGTGATATAAAAGGTCGGCTAAGAATAATTGTTTCACTTTTCCAAAAGAAAATACTCATATTAACAGTAGTACGTGAAAATACGCACGCATTTATGTACCGCTTTGGTCTGTTGAATTTCCCACGTGGAAGGGAGGCTGCGTTTATAAAAAATCAGTCTCGCTTTGGCGTGCGGCGCCTGAGCATCTTAAATATGTCCTTTGAAACCGGGCGAAACAAAAACCTCCCCAAGGAAGGTTTTTGCGTAAGAAAACGCTTTTTTGCGCCTTCTGTTTATAAGAGCCGATATAAAATTAAAATTAAAATATAAATGAGTTAAACTGAAAATATTTTTTTCATATTAAATTTAATTATTTATCCGTTATTTTGAATCTATTAAGTGGTTATTATTGTATAGTTTCTTTTTCTATTTGTCAATAGATTTTCAGATTACACGACAAGGTTGTGCAATACGATTTCTCAGCGTAAAACCACCGGATTTGATCTGCGAAGTTCAGAATCCGTCTCCATTTCCACCAAATATTTACCGGACAATTTAGACATGATTGATAGCGTTATATGTAAAATGATTGACTTCCATCCAAGGCATGATAAAATAGATGCGTAATAAAATATAAAAATAAAATTTTACCGTGTCAAAGCCTGTTTGATACGAATCGGCCTGTTACAAATATTTTTTACCTCTCTCTGTGCTAATATCAAAAAATGGAAGTGAACGAATGTCTGGTAACGCCCAAATTATCGAAAGCAGCACGCTGGTAGACCTCTCTTATCACAGTATCAGAAAGGATATTACTGAGGAGTATTTGCCGGCGGGCAAAAAAATTAGTCTGTGCGACCTATGCGAACGCTACGGCGTCAGCACAACGCCAATTAAGCAGGCACTCAACCGCCTTATAACCGAAGGGCTTGTGGAAAGCATCCCCAGAAAGGGCTGGCGGGTTAAGCCGTTTAGCTGGAGTGATATCGACGAGCTATTTGAGCTGCGGCTTATGATGGAGCTTAATTTTGCTTCTCAGGCGATTGCGTCCGTCAAAACCAGTGCGGCGCTCCAGATAAAGTTTGAACAGAATCTGCAGGAAAATCTTGCATTGGTGCAACGTTATGATACGGCGGAGGAATATTTCCGCACCTACGAGCTGGATCAGCAGTTCCACGAGCTGTTTATTCTTTCAAGCGGAAACAGCTCCGCACTGCGGATTTATAAAGGGCTGAATTCCCACTCCTATGCGGCGTATCTTTTTGGCAAGCAGCCCCGCCCCCAGACCATCAACGGTATTTTAGAGCATCAGGCTGTCTATCAAGCTATGAAGGACGGCGACGTCGAGGCAGTTCGCAGCCTGTTGGAGTCCCACATAGAAAATGCGCGGAAAAAGCTGCGTCTCTTCCTTAAATTACAGCAGAATATCCGGCTTTGATGTGTCGTTTTAAGCAGAAAGACGCTTTATGGTCGAACAATTTAAAAAGCGACATTGAATTGACGCGCATATCGCTTGCGTCGCAAGGCAAACGATGCAAACAGGCTGATGCCCCGCAAAGGGGATAGCGCAGCGACACGGAGCATACGCCCTCAAGACAGTGGGCTTTAAGTGCGTCAGCCATACTGCCGGGCAATATTTAAATATTAAAAGAGACCGTTTATACGCCTAAAGATCAGCGTATAAACGGTCTCTTTATTTTTCCGGGAGGTTAGCTCGCAGAATGGTCGGTTGAGCGCCTTGAAGCATTCCGCCGGTTGGGGTTTTGCGGAAACCAGCCCTTGGCTACGCGCTCCGCCTGCTCTTTGAGCTCTCGGATACACCACAGGCAGGAGGCCCCCAGCAAGCTTAAAACAATTGAAAGCATGCCGGTAGTGAGCAGCGCACCGGCCAGCAGTAAAATGCCGAAAACTAAAAAAAACGGCCATATTCTGCTGGAAAAATAGTATTCACATTTGATGACAACAGGATGGAATATTCCGATTATGACATAAGAGAAGAACGCTACAAGAATGCCCTCAAAATGTACAGCCATGCATAATCCCTCCATTTTTCTGCGCAAATGATATTTTGCGTCTGATAAGGCGAAAACTTAACGCTTCTGCGCATTCTCGACCGAGCGGTCGGGTTTAACCATGTCTGCCTTCCTGATGGTCTTTAGCGTAAACAGATGAATGCTGACCGCTATGCCGACGCAGACCAGAAACAGCCGGACATGCAGATGGTTGATCAGCAGCATGGAGGCGATAAGGCCCCACCACAAGAATATTAACGCCATAACCTTGGTGCGCAGCGTGACGGCTTTATAGGTCAGATAATTATAAAGGTACGCGCCAAATACCCTGTGGTAAACGAGCCAGTTATAGAGCTTTTTAGAGCTGCGCAGGTAGCAGAATGACGACAGCAGCAAAAATGGCGTCGTCGGCATGACCGGCAGCAATATACCGATAATGCCCAGCACCAGAGAAAGCGTACCTAAAAAGAGTAAAACATATTTCTTGACGGAATTAAGCATGGATCTTCCCTTCTGGGTACAAGGGGCAGTTAAAGCCGCCCCCCCCTGTACGGAAATTGCAAATAAACAGCGCTGTATCCTAAACATAAAACAGGCTTGGTTTCTATCACTTGCTTTTATATGCGCTGCCGTAGCTCCGCGGTCTTAAAGTGCCGCATTACGGCAAAGGCATCCTCTGGTATACCGGGCGCTTTCTGAAAATAAAAGACGCTGTATCACTTAATTATTTAAAATATAGCTAAACAGCATTAAAAGAGTAACAAAGAGCATCATCGAAATTATCAAAGCGAGCAAGGATACTGCGCAACTTAGCTTTTAGCCAAGCCCAAAAGTGTTCGATGGGATTAAGTTCAGGT
>JAEWYJ010000342.1 GCA_023395695.1 Bacillota bacterium
GCTTAACGTAATGAGCTCGGGTGCGTCCGGCGCACTGTTTTGCGCATACGCTGCGCTGCGGCGCAAAAAAATATCGGGCTGCGCCTGACGAAAACGGTAGATGCTTTGCTTGACGTCGCCAACCATAAACAGATTTTTGCCGTTTGAAAGCGCCGTAACAATCATGTCCTGTACGGCGTTTACATCCTGATACTCGTCGACCATAATCTCATCAAAGCGCGCGCCAATAACTTCGGCCAGCGGCGTTTTGCGTAACCGCCCCTGCCCGTCCTGCGTCATAAGCAGCCCGGCGGCAAGCTGCGCAAGGTCGGAAAAATCAAAGATGCCCGCGGCGCGCTTGTGCTCAAGCAGACGGCTGTCGGTATCCTTGACCAGTGCAAACAGGCGGCGCAGCTTTGGCAGCAAATCGGCGATATCCTCCGAGAACTCCAACAGGCTTGCCGAAAGAATTTTGCCCTGCAGCGTTTCGGCCTGCTCCTTATGGCGGGCGCGCAGACGCTGAAAATGCGCCTTGCGTTCAGGGTCTGCACTGCGCTTGGGCGCCTTGAGCGGCATTGCCTTAAAGCTGCGCAGCAGGTTAGCGCCCCCATCCCAATCCCCCGACGCCAGCACGGGGCAGAGCGCGCCGAAAAATGCGGCGTCGCTCTCAAACGCCGGCAGGTAGCCGACAAAATCCGGCTCGCCGCGCAGCTCTTCAAGCGCCGCCTGCGCATCGCACAGGCACCGGCGCGCCGATTCAAGCGCATATTGCAGCAAAATATCGCCCCATACGCTTTGGGCAGGATTAGCACAGTCCTCGTAGGCCATAAGCTTTTCGTCCAGCCAGCCGGTATAAAACGGATGAGTGCGGGCAAAGTCAAGCACCCGCAAAACCGTTCCCGCCAAACTCTGGTCCCCACGCTTTTGCGAGAGCAGCTCGGTCAAATCGCTAAACGCTGCGTCATTCCGGTCGGCATAGGCGGCTTCAAGCGCCGCGTCCACCGCCTGCTCGCGCATAGCGTCCAGCTCCTGCGCGTCCCCCACGCGAAACGCCGCCGGAAGTCCGAGCAGCTGCCAGTTTTCGCGCAGGAGGCTCAGGCACAGCGCGTCCAGCGTGCCGATAACCGCGCGGTCCAAAAGCTGGCGCTGGCGGCGCGCCGCCATATCGAGCGGATGCCCGGCTATATATTCAGTCAATTTTTGCAGCATGCGCTGCTTCATCTCCTGCGCGGCAGCGCGGGTAAAGGTCACAACCAGCAGCCGGTCGGCGTCAATCGGCGCATCAGCGTCAAGCATGCGGCGCACCGCCCGCTCGGTCAGCACGGCGGTTTTACCGCTGCCCGCCGCCGCAGAAACCAGCACCGTATGCCCGCGCGCTTCAATGGCGCAGCGCTGCTCGTCGGTCCAATTGGTTTTATTCGCCATCGGCGTTTCCCTCCCCGTTTAAAATGTCGGCGCGGTCAAGCTTTAAGAGCGTCCGCATCGGGTCGCCCGGCTCAAAGCCGCAAGCCGTGCGGTAATCGCAAAAATCGCAGGGGGCTTCGCCATCACGGCAGCAGGGCAGCGCGGCGATATCGCCTGAGTAAAGCTGGCGGGCCATGCCCTCAATCTTTTGCCCGACCAGCCGCCATAGAGCGGCCAGCTCCTGCGTGGAATAGAGCGCGTCGTTTTTTTTGCCGCCTTGTGCATAGGGAATGTAGTCGCCGTTGAGATTTTGCTCCATGCCGCGCAGCACGTCCTCGTCCGAGAGCAGCAGTCCATTCATCACATACTGCTTGTGCCGCTGCTTTTCAAGCTGATAGGGATCGGTGTGACGCGCGCCTGGAAGATAGCCCCCCTGTGCCGGAACATACAGCGCCCCCGCCGGGGCCGCCCCTTGCAGGGCGCCCGCGCCATTTTGGCAAATAGAAAACAAATAAATGAGCATTTGCAGGTTCAGCCCGTAATACACCTCATCAAGCAAAAAGCGTTTCTGGCCGGATTTATAATCAAGCACGCGCAGATATTTTCGGCCGTTGATAACGGCTGTATCCACACGGTCGGCCGTTCCTTCAATAAGAATTTCGGTATCGGCGCCAATTTTAAAGACCGGTGAGGTAACCGCCTTGCCTTCGCCGATGCCAAGCTCAAAGGCGACCGGCTCAAATGCGCTCTGCGAAAGCTCCTCGGCCAAATGGCATACCATATCAAAAAGCCATTCTCCAAGGCGCTCAAAGTTGCGCAGCAGCCGCGCGGGAAGCCCCGCCGGATCGCCCGCGCATTCGGCAAGATAACGCGCCGTCTCGTCGGCAATCTGCCTGCGAAGCTGCTCAGGCGGCACGGATGAAAGCCCCCTGCCGCCATGCTGCAACAGCAGCCGCTGAAGCACGCGGTGGATGAGCACGCCCGCCTGAATGGGCGAGAGCTCGGCCTTCTGGCGTTTTTTGGCCCCCAGTCCCTTTTGCATAAAATACGTGAACGGGCAACGGTAATACTGCTCCAAGCGCGAGGGAGAGAGCTTTAAGCGCCTGCCGAACAGCGCCGCCGTAACAGCGGGGTCGGTCAGTGCATACGCCCGCTTTTCTCCGGCGTGCAGCAGCCGCGCAACCCTTTGTCTGCCCAACACCTGTTCCCCCA
>JAEWYJ010000008.1 GCA_023395695.1 Bacillota bacterium
TTCGGCGGTCAGAACAAAGCTGAAGCATTTGGAGGCCGGGATAATCAGCAGCACCGAGCCGCTGGCAACAAAGACGCTTTTCAGGCTCTCGATAAAGGCTTTGAGCTTCATGGTGCGGTAGCCGACAACCCCCAGCAGCAATGCGTACAGCACCGCAACCGCCGCCGCTTCGGTGGTTGTGACAACCCCCAGATAAATGCCGCCCAACAGAATGACCGGCGTCAGCAGCGGGAAGATGCAGGCGAGAAAGGAATGTAATAAATTCGTCAGGTAGTGCCGCCACCCAAGCCATTTCAGACAAGGGCCGTTATGGCGCTTTGACCACACATAGACATACGCAATCATGAAAACGCCCATGATAAAGCCCGGAACCACACCGCCAAAAAGCAGCTTCCCAACCGAGACATTGGCCACCATGGCGTAAATAACGGCCGGGATGCTCGGCGGAATAATTGGGCCTACGGTGGACGAAGCGATGGTGGTGCAGGCGCTGAATTCCTTGTCAAATCCCTCGTCCACCATAGCCTGGTAGGCCAGATTGCCAATGCCGCCGGCATCTGCTACGGCAGAGCCGGACATACCCGCAAAAATAATGGAGGTGGTAATGTTCACATGGCCCATGCCACCGGGAATATACCCAACCATATTCCGGCAAAATCCAAAAATTCTGTCAGACACCGAGGTGCGGTTCATGACCTCTGCCGTCAGAATAAACAACGGAATGGCGATCAGCGCAAAGTTATTTAAGCCGGTAAACATTCTTGTACCCATAACCGAAAGGCTGATGCCACAGTTTATTGCATATAAAAAGGAGGAGGTAATCATGGCGGCGGCTATGGGCATACCGAACAGGAAAAGCATAATAAAGCTGAATATGAACAAAGCAAACGGGCTCATTTGTGTCCCTCCGGCTCTCTGCGCTCAATCCAGACCTGACGGAGATCCCGGATGGTATTGAACATAATATGATAACACATCAGTATAAAAGAGATGGGCAGAATAATGTAGACATATTTTAAAGGGAAGCGCATGACATTGGCAATGGGCAGGGTTTTTATCAGCCGGCCAAGCGGCGGCAGGTAGATGATGAACATGGCAATCATAACAGCGTTCATAATCACCCGTAGCCCAAGCTGTACCGCCGTGGGGAACAGGTTGGTCAAGGCGGTGATATTCAGGTGAGCCTGATTGCTCATGGCATAGGTCGCGGCAAGAAACCCGAACCATACAAAGAGAAAGCCGTTGAGCTCATCCGACCAGTTTAGGCCGCTGCTGAAAAGATAACGTAGCGTTGCGTTTGCAATCATAATGAAAAACAAAGCTGCCAGTGCCAGACAGCCCAAAAATTTCTCGGATTTTTGAAGGGCAGCGTTTATAGCGGAGAGGCCCTTGTATATTTGTTTCATTCAAAAACTCCTTTGTACAAATGCGGCCCGCAATTTTTCACAGCACCGTAAATCATTGCGGGCCCGCATGCTGCCTTACGGCGTTTTATGCCATGGATTGAATCTGGTTGTACCAATCCTTCCAGGCGGGGTAGCTCTCCACAACCTTGGCCGCATTTTCGCGGAAGGGGGTTGTATCAACATCCTCAATAATGGTCATGCCGTTGTTCACACAGAGCTGGAACAGTGCATCTTCGTTCTTGACCGTCAGCTCGTCAACGCGGTTGCCCAGCTGGGTAAAGATTTCCTGAAAAATGGCCTGGTCCTCGGCCGACAGTGAATTCCACAGATCCAGATTGATAATATTGGACGAGCACGCCAGCATGTGCTGGGTCTTCATCAGATACTTTTGCACCTCATAAAACTTCATGGTGACAATCTGCGTAGCGGGATTTTCCTGGCAGTCGGCAACGCCGGTGGACAGGCTCATATAGACGTCTTCAATCGGAATAGATGTGATGGCCACATTAAACACATCGGCCAGAGTTGAATAAGGAGCAAAGTTTACACAGCGCAGGGTGAGGCCGTTAAAGTCCTTTAATGCACGGATCTCCTTGTTTGCGGTCAGGTGGCGGAACCCAAAATTATACATATTCAGCTGCTTGATACCGCCGACAGCATCGCTGATCTCGGACCGGATCTCGGTACTCAGGTCACTGTTTTTAAAGGCGGCCCAATGGTCATAGCTCTGGAATGCGTAAGGCGCAAACAGAACGCCGGCCGACTCGAGCCAGTCGGACGCACTGTCGAGGCAGGCTATGTCTAAATCGCCCATCTGGCAGGCGGTGATGCTGTCGCTATAATTAGCGTAGGTACCGTTGGGATAAATTTTCATGCCGTAACGTCCGTCAGTTTTTTCGTACAGCGAATCGGCGGCTTCGTCAAATGCGTCGAATACCGGGTGGCCATTGGTGAATACGTGAGAAACTTTAAGCCATTTCGTTTCCTGTGCTGCCGGGCTGGCAGTGGAATTTTCAGGAGCGGCGCCGGACGCGGCCTGGCTTGAGGCGCTTTGGTTACAGGCTGCTAGGCTCAAAATCATGGCGATACTAAGAATCGCGGTAAAAATTTTCCTCATTCTTATACCTCTTTCTCTCTGCATATATTTCAAGCGAATGGCTGATATTTAAATTATAAATCCAAAGTATAAAGAGTCAACATATCAGAACAAATGTCGACATTATAAAATTAACAAATATGTAATAAATTCATTATGATATATCGATAATATATGTAAAAATTAAATAAATTAGCGCTGCTGTTCTGTTATGAATTAATGTCCGTGGTGCTCCAATAGACTTTACGCGCTTTGTAACCGAAATGATCACCGTACCCTCTGCGCCAATCCGAAACGGACAAGGTGCTGAGTTGAAAAAACGGATAAAACAGCATTAAATATCCCCGGCAAAGTGAAATGGAATTTATAGTCATACCGATAGAGAAACGATACAGCATTGGCAAAGCTGTTTTGCGGCTGACAAGACGGAGGACGCAGGCGGGCGGCGCCCTTCAAGGACGACAACGCAGTCAGGATCAAAACACACCGTCATAACGTATGGGTTTACTACACAAGCTCATAGCCATAGGAAACGCTGGGGACAGGAAGCCGACCTGCCCTGCAGCAGCGTTGAAGCAGTACGACCGATAGCCAACAACGGCCTGCCGTGCGCCGGCAAAAACAGCCCGTGCAGAAATTGACCGCTTGACAATAAGAAAGCCGGAAGGCTGCCAGTTCTTTGGCAGCCTTCCGGCTTTTAGGGCTATAACGGTTTTATGCGGATTGCATAGTGCCTGCATTCAAGCGGCAAAAGAGACTGGATGCCCGCTTTTTGCTCAAACGCGGCAGTATCGCTTCTTGTTCCTGTCATGCCCGCCCACGGCTCTATGCAGACGAAAGGAGCGCCGGCGTAAGGGGCCCACAGCACACAATAGTCGAACCCGCTAAACTCAACCTGCGTTCCGCAGTGTGTTACCGCGTTTATGAGTGCAACACGGCTTGCTTGCAGTCTGTTGCAGGAAAGAATGATGGACCGGCTGTCTACCAGTTCCGCGACCGGCACATCGGGCGTGACAGCAATAGGCTCGCCCGGGCCGGACTGCAAACCGTCCACGACCTGTATGCGTACCGCGTTAAAATTGCTGTTCAGGCTCAAGCGATAGTCCTCAGGCCGCTCGTCTTCCGAGACAGGAACAGCATAGGCGTAATGGCTGCCGACAGAAAAAAGCAGGGGCTGATGATTAGAGGGATTAAAAATCTCATAGTCGACAGACAAACAATCCGCCTGCAGCGTGTAATGAATTCGCAAATTAAACTTAAACGGAAAGACCTTATGGATGCTGGGGCTGTCGGTCAGCAGCAGCGTGGCGGAGCTATTGCCTTTGCTTTCCACTGTAAAGATCTGATCCCGCAAAAATCCGTGCGGCTGCATGTCGTAGCCGGTCCCTGCGTGCTGATAGCGGTTGTCCGGCAGCGCGCCGCAAATGGGAAAGCAGACCGACGTGCGCCGGGGCCAGACCGAATTTGAATAGCGCCAGGCATGGTGCCTGCCGGTGTTTTTATTGAAAATCTCTTCAATATGACCGCCGCAGGTTGAGAAGAGCACACGCAATGCAGCGTTTTCAAGCGTGATTGTCTCGGTTGATCGATTGTTTGGCAATGGGCTACACCTGAAACAGGCCGGAGGCGCTGGCGTCGTCGATGAAAAGATGCCAGTCAGGGTGTGTTTTAAGAACCGTTGCCGGTACCAGCGGGGTAACGGCCAGGGTCAGCGCATCCTTTACAGCGTTCGCCTTTACGGCATGGGGCACGCAGGAAATGATGGTTTTGCAGCGAAGAATTTGCTTGACGGTCATTGTAATCGCCTGCTTGGGCACATCGTCAACCGTTGCAAACCAGCCCTCGCCGACCTGTTGCCCTTTGCACTTGTCGTCCAGATCAACCACCATGTATGCCGCCTCGGTTTCAAAATCGGCCGGCGGGTCATTAAAGGCAACATGGGCGTTCTCACCAATGCCGATCAGCCCGACATCTATCGGTTCCTTACGGATCTCGTCGGTCAGCTGCGCAATATGCGCCGCAATATCCCCCTCGCCGTTCACAAAAAAAGCATTTTTAAGCGCTATTTGTGTGGTGAATCTTTCTTTAAGATACTTCCGGAAGCTTGCCGGGTGGCTTTCCGGCAGATCGACATATTCGTCCAGATGGAACATCTCCACCTTGGACCAATCGATCTCCTGCTTAAGCAGGGCGGACAGGGTTTCAAACTGCGATGCGCCGGTAGAAAGCACCAGCCGGGCCTTGCCGTTCGCGGCAATAGCGCCGTTAAGCGCCGCAGCTGCTTTTGCGGCGGCCGCTGCGCCCATTTCGGCTGCCGTACGCTTGACAGTAATTGTCATATTCATAGGGATTATCCTCCGTATATGGTTTTAATACCGGAAACATAGACCGAGCGGACTGCAATATCGTTGTCAAATAAGATAAGATCAGCCTGCTTTCCGACCGCCAGAGAACCGATGACATTATCCATCTTTACAAACCTGGCCGGGTTTAAAGACATCATTCTGACAGCTTCCCAAACGGGCAGGCCAGCCTGATAGACCATCACGCGTACCAGGCGGTCGGCAGTGGCGACACTGCCGGCAAAGCAGGAACGGTCCGGCATCAGTGCAATGCCGTTTTCGACAATGACCTGCTGTCCGTCCTTTTTAGAGCCCAGTATCGAAGGGCCGTCGGGAAGACCCGCGCCCCGCATGCTGTCGGTGCACAGGCACACGGCGTTGTGGGGCTTAAAGCGCAGAATCATCCGTAGCAGGTCGGGCGGCAGGTGTATGCCGTCGGCAATTATTTCAAGGGTCAGCCCGTCGAGCAGATAGCCGCTTTCAATAACGCCCAGAACACGCCTGCCGTTAACCCTGACAATGCCGGACATGGACGAATAAAAATGCGTCAGGTGGGTGATGCCGTGCTCAAACGCCTCTTTCATCTGGTCAAACGTGGCATTGGTATGCGCCGCCGACAGCAAAACACCGCTGCCGGCAAGGCGGTCGGCCATCTCAAGTGCTCCGGGAAGCTCCGGCGCCAAAGACCATCGCTTAATATGCCCCTTGGCATAGGCCAAAATTTTCAAATAATGGTCGGGATGCGGGTGCTTCAGATAGCGTTCATCCTGCGCGCCCTTGTGCTCGCCGGCAAAATACGGCCCTTCAAGATGCAGGCCGATCAGGTGCGGCATATTTTCCGTGGTTTTGAGCGCTTCATGGTAAGCGTCTATAGCGGCATACAAATTATGGTCGTCGCTGGTCAGCGTCGTCGGCATCAGGGCGGTGGTTCCGTGGGCCAAATGTGCTCTCGCCGCACCGGTTATGTCCGATGCGCCGCCGTCCATAAAATCGTATCCGCCGCCGCCGTGGGTGTGCAAGTCAACAAACCCGGGCGACAGATACAAACCCCGGCAATCCACGATTTCCCCCTGGATTTCCGGTGCTTTGCTCATGTCTCCCAAGCCGGTAATAACGCCGTCCTTTTCCGTTAAAAAGCCGCACTGAACAATCCTGTCCTCGCAGACAAGACGTGCGTTGAGAAATATTTTCACTGATCCACTCCTTTCGGGAGCAAAAGGTTGTCGAGTCAAACCTAATATATGTCATGACTTTTAAAATTGTCAAGCCTATATTCCAAAAGTCAGGATAATATGGCAATTTGCACAGTCAATTAAAAAGTATTTAATCGGTTTAGCTAATTGAATTCTAAAAAAATGTATGCTAAATTGTAAAGGAACCCTTAACGTAATCGGTTACGTTAACGATTTCGACATTTTAGGAGCAAAATATGAGTGGTCGAGTTACATTAAAGGATATTGCCTCAGAGCTTGGAATTTCACGCACCACGGTTCATCGTGCGCTGCACGGTAAAGAGGGCATCAGCGACCAGCTGAGGGCCTCTATTCGCAGCAGAGCACAAGAGATGGGGTATACGGCCAATTATGTCGCATCTTCCCTGAAGCGCAAGACCGTCCGGTTGGCGGTTGTGCTGCCTCACAGGGACGGAAACGGCCGGTATTACCATAAGTATTTTTGGGATTCGGTAGAAACCTTCCTGCCCGAAGCAAGCAGCCTGAATGCGTCCATTGAGTTTTATTCCTTTGAAGAGGATACCGATGAGCAGCTCGCGCTGCTCCGGTCACTGATTGAGGAGGAAGAGCCGGTCGACGGCCTGCTGACCATGCCGGCCAGATGTGATTTTGGCATGCAGCAAATGATCGAACGCTTCGGATATCGCAATATTCCGGTGGTATTGATCGACAACGATCTGCCCGGTTCGCGTCATCTGTGCTGCGTTGCGCCTCACGACCACATGACCGGACGCCTTGGCGCCGAAATACTGCTTGCCACCACCCACCGCAGGGGAAAGATTCTCATTGCCAACGGCAGTGCTGAAAGCGCCTCACATATGCATAATCTGCAGGGATTTCGCGACTATTTGAATGAAAACGGCAATCCGTTCGAGCTGCTGATCATACAGGAATACGGCGACTATGACCGCTGCTACCAACAGGCGCGCCGTTTATTGGCGGCGCACAGCGACATTGTTGCGTTTTATTCCGTCACGGCGCGCAGCACGCTGCCGTTATGCCACGCGGTAAAGGCAAGCGGGCTTGGCGGGACACTGCGCGGGGTTGGCAGCGACCTGTTCCCCGAATCGGCCCAGCTGCTCAGGGACAACGTCGTACAGGCGTTGATTTACAAAAACGCTTTTGACAAGGGCATGCTGGGGTTTCGTATTCTGTTCGACTACGTCGTGAAGAATATCCAGCCCGAAAAAACGCAGGTAACGGTACCCATCAGCGTCATCATGAAAAACAATCTGCAATTCTTTGAAAAATACCTTTAAGCGCGATTCCTACGAGAGAATAATGATATTTATAACAATCAGGAGGATTAAGATTATGAAAAAAATGTTATCGGCTCTGCTTGTCGGTCTCATGGTTCTGTCTTTTGCCGGATGTGGCAGCGCGTCTCCGTCTTCTGCATCCAGCGCCCCCGCTTCTCAGGGCAGCGCATCTCAGGCGGCCGGCGATACGGTCTTTAATCTGAAGCTGGCAGAAAATCAGCCTGCAGATAACCCGGTTTCCAAGGGCATGCAGAAGTTTGCCGACCTTGTGGCCGAAAAAACCGGCGGCACCGTCACAATTGAAGTGTACCTTGACGCACAGCTTGGCAACGAAAACGAAACCATTGACCAGATTCAGGCCGGAACGCTGGATTTTGCGCGTATCAACACCTCTGCGCTGGCGGTAACGGCCGATTCGGTCGGCGTGTTTACGCTGCCGTATATCTTTACCGGCGCCGAGCATAAATACAAGGTGCTCGACGGTGAAATCGGCCAGGGCGTTATCAAGGGCTTAGAGCAATATAATATGGTCGGCCTTGAGTATTGGGAAGCCGGTTCGCGCAATTTCTATACCACCAAGAAGCCGGTCAAGGGCGTGGAGGATATTGCGGGCATGAAGCTGCGTGTGCAGCAGTCGGATGTTGCGATCAAGATGGTCGAGCTTCTTGGCGGCGCCGCAACCCCCATGGCTTATGGCGAGGTTTATCAGGGCTTGCAGACCGGTGTTATTGACGGCGCCGAGAACGACTTTGTTTCGTATTACACCTCCGGCCATTACGAGGTGGCCCGCTATTATTCGATGGACGGACACATGGCGCCGCCTGCCATGCTGCTGATGGCTAAAAATGTTTGGGAAAAGATGAGCGACAGCCAGCGCGCGGCAATTTCGGAAGCGGCCCGCGAAGCGGCACTGTGGCAGCGCGAGGCTATGAATGCCTATCAGAACGAGGCCCGCGCCAAGGTTGAGCAGGCAGGATGCGAGATTTTTGAGGTCGATGTTTCTGCCTTCCAGGCAAAGGTTGCAGAAATCTATGATATGTATCCCCAGTATGCCGAGATCATTAAGCAGATTAAGGCCGTGTCATAATCAGGGTATTTCTTAAACGTTAAACGGCAGGGAAGCTGCTGCATAAGCACAAGCGCAGGCGTCGCATTTTTACGGGGTGGCCGGTGCTTTCAGCCCAATTTCCTGAGCCGGTTTTTCTAAGCATATTCCGGCAGCTTTATAAAACCATCGTGCCGGACAGGGCACTGATGGCACGATGGTTTTATTCAATCCACTATTGGAGGTTTTTCAAGTGAATAATACATGCTGTGTTGTTCGCAGGGCTCTGGACAAAGTAATCCATTTTAAGCGGTATATCTGCGCCGTGCTGCTGATTATTATGACATCCATTACTTTCGTGCAGGTCGTAATGCGTTTTGTTTTCAGGGCTCCTTTCAGCTGGTCTGAAGAAGTAACCCTGATGTTTTTGGTATGGTTTGGCTATATTTGTATGTCGGTGGATATCTATACCGACTCCCATGCCGCCCTTTATTTTTTGTATAACAAGCTTCCGCCCGTTCTTAAAAAGCTGGCGGATCTGCTCCGCCATGGCGCGCTGCTCTGGCTTTTCTGCGAGATGGTCAAGTATGGCTGGATCATCACAAAAATGAACCTTCCCAAGCCCCAGCCCGCCACCCATTTTTCTCAGGGATGGCTTTTTGCTCCGCTGGTTGTCGGCGGGCTCTTTATGGCGCTGTATGCGCTGGTCAACCTTTTAATGGTGCTTCTAAAGCCGATATCTGAATACCGGGCCAAGGCGGAGCATGAAAAAACGGTAGATGAAATGAACGTTGAAAGGGGGGGCACTGTTTGAGCAGTATTGTCGTCGGCACCGCCATATTGTTTGGTGTGCTGTTGTTTTTAATGGTGCTGCGGGTGCCCATTTCCTTTAGTCTTGGAATATCGGCGCTTATTACGGCTCTATATCTGGATATCCCGTTCCTCAATCAGTTTCAAAAAATGGCTACCGGCATTACAAGCTTTACCTTTATGTGCGTGCCATTTTTTATCATTATGGCTCAAATTATGACCGATGGCGGCATTTCCGACCGGCTGACAAAGTTCTGTAACGTGCTGGTCGGCCGTATGCGCGGCGGCACTGCAATTGTCAACTGCGTGGTTTCCATGTTCTTTGGCGGCATCTCCGGTTCATCCATAGCCGACGTTTCGTCTATCGGCGCATTTCTGATTCCGGCTATGATTAAAGAGGGTTATGACGCCGATTACAGCGTTGCGGTCACCTGCACCAGCTCGGTTGAAGGCGTGATTATCCCCCCCAGCCAGAACATGATTTTTTACATTGTGGCGGCCGGCAGCGGGCTGTCGATCAGCACAATGTTTATGTGCGGCTACATCCCGGGTCTTCTTCTCACGCTGGCGCTTTGCGTTTGTTCATATTTGATCGCCGTGAAAAAGAAATACCCCACCTCTCAGAAAAGCTCCTGGAAAGAAAATGTCCGAATTATCAGAGAGGCTGTGCTCGGCCTTGTGACCATTTTAATTGTTGCCGTTGGAATTACGGCGGGTATTTTTACTGCGACCGAGGCCGGCGCTATTGCAGCCGTGTACGCGCTGCTGGTTACCAGCGTGTTTTATCGCACCATGAATTTCAACAAGCTTATGGGCTGCCTTCTCAAGTCGCTGAAAACACTCAGCACTATTATGGCGATTATTGCAACCTCCAGCGCTTTCAGCTATGTGCTCGCCTATTTAAAGGTGCCGTCCAGAGTAGCCTCGGCGCTCACTGCGGTTTCGAGTGAACCGGCTGTCGTTATGCTGCTGATGGTGCTCATGATGGTTATTTTGGGCTGCTTTATGGATATGGGAATTTTGATTATTCTGCTCACCCCTATTC
>JAEWYJ010000285.1 GCA_023395695.1 Bacillota bacterium
CACGAGCCGCACGGCGAAAACATCGGCCTTAAGCGCTCGGGCTGCCACGGCTTTTGTGAGATGGGCCCGTTGCTTAAAATTGAACCGCTCGACGTTTTATACATAAAGGTTAAGCTGGAGGACTGCGACGAGATTATCGAAAAATCCATTCTGGGCAACGCGGTTATCGACCGCCTGCTTTATAAAATTGACGGTAAAACCTATCAGGGCCAGTCGGAGATTCCGTTTTATAAAAAGCAGACCCGCAACGTGCTCTCAAACTGCGGCCAGACCGACGCTGAGGATATTTTTGAGTACATTGCCAAGGGCGGCTACGAAGCCGTGGCCAGAGTGCTGTTTAATATGACGCCCGAGACGGTCTGTAAAACAATCTCGGTCGCCAACCTGCGGGGACGCGGCGGCGGCGGCTTCCCGGCCGGGCGCAAATGGGATCAGGTGCGTCGCCAGAAGGAGCCGGTGCATTACGTTGTTTGTAACGGCGACGAAGGCGACCCCGGCGCGTTTATGGACCGCAGCGTTATGGAAGGCGACCCCCATAAGATGCTGGAGGGCATGCTTATTGCAGGCTACGCCAGCGGCGCCAGCGAGGGCTATATCTATGTCCGCGCTGAATATCCGCTGGCGGTGGAACGGCTTAAAATTGCTATCGACAAAGCGCGCGAATGGGGCTTGCTGGGTCAAAACATTCTGGGCAGCGGCTTTTCGTTCGACGTTCACATCAACCGGGGGGCAGGCGCTTTTGTCTGCGGAGAGGGCAGTGCGCTGACCGCTTCGATTGAGGGGCACCGCGGTATGCCGCGCGTCAAACCGCCGCGCACCGTTGAACAGGGCCTGTTTGCCAAGCCCACCGTTTTAAATAATGTTGAAACCTTCGCCAACGTCCCGCTCATTATTTTAAACGGGGCGGAGTGGTACCGCGCCATCGGGCCGGAGAACAGCCCGGGCACCAAGGCCTTTGCGCTGACCGGCAACGTCAACAATACCGGACTTATTGAGGTGCCGATGGGCACAACGCTGCGCGAAATTATCATGGATATTGGCGGCGGCGTCAAAAACGGAAAAAAGTTCAAAGCGGTGCAGATTGGCGGGCCCTCGGGCGGCTGTCTTATCACCCCCGACCTCGACATTCCGCTCGACTTTGACTCGCTGCAAAAACGCGGCGCTATGATCGGCTCAGGCGGTCTTGTCGTCATGGACGAGGACACCTGCATGGTAGAGGTTGCTCGCTTCTTCATGAACTTTACCCAAAACGAATCCTGCGGAAAATGCGTGCCCTGCCGCGAGGGCACCAAGCGCATGCTTGAAATTTTAGAGCGCATTGTGGCGGGCAAGGGTGAGCGCGCCGACCTTGACCTGTTGGAAGAGCTGACCGAAACAATTGCCGAAACGTCACTGTGCGGGTTGGGCAAAACCGCACCCTCGCCGGTGCGCAGCACACTTAAAGCCTTCCGCGAGGAATATCTGGCGCATATTGTGGACAGAAAGTGTCCCGCGGGCAGCTGCTCTGCACTCAAGGTTATCTACATCGACCCCGCGCTGTGTAAGGGCTGCAGCAAATGCGCCCGCAGCTGTCCGGTAGGGGCGATCAGCGGCAAAATTAAAGAGCCGTTTGTCATTGACGCGGCCAAATGCATTAAATGCGGCGCCTGCCTTTCGTCCTGTGCGTTTGGCGCTGTTAAGGAGGGATAGCCCATGAGTAAGGGATATATGTATATAGATGACCACCGCATCGGCTTTGACGATGAAAAAAACGTTTTGGCCGTCATGCGCCGGGCGGGCATTTCGATGCCAACCTTTTGCTACCACACCGAGCTTTCGACCTACGGCGCCTGCCGCATGTGCGTTGTCGAGCTTGAAAACGGCCAGATTGAAGCCTCCTGCTCCATGGAGCCCCGCGACGGGCTGCGGGTGCGTACCAACACCGCCAGAACGCTCAAGCACCGCAAGATGATTCTTGAGCTGCTGCTGGCTGCCCACTGCCGCGACTGCACCATCTGCGAACAAAATGGCGACTGTAAGCTGCAGGATATGGCCAAGCAATTTGGCGTGCGCCGGGTGCGCTTTGAGGACACCCGCGAGCTGATGGACACCGACACCAGCAGCCGCTCCATTGTCCGGGACCCGAACAAATGCATCCTTTGCGGCGACTGCGTGCGTGTCTGCGACGAGATTCAGGGTATGGCTATTCTTGATTTTGTCCACCGTGGCTCCAAACTGCGCGTTATGCCCGCCTTTGACCGTAAAATAAGCGAGACCAAATGTGTCAGCTGTGGCCAGTGCGCAGCGGTTTGTCCCACCGGGGCCATCACCATTAAAAACCAGATCGGCAACATCTGGGCCGCGTTGCAAAGCCCCCGCAAACGCGTGGTGGCGCAGATTGCGCCGGCTGTGCGCGTGGCCATAGGCGAGGCGTTCGGCATTGCCCCGGGCACCAATAAAATGGGTAAGCTGGTCGCCGCCATGAAGCGCATGGGCTTTGACGAGGTCTATGACACCTCTTTGGGCGCTGATCTGACCGTCATGGAGGAATCTGCCGAGTTTTTGCGGCGTCTTGAAAAGGGCGGCCCGTTCCCGATGTTTACCTCGTGCTGCCCGGCGTGGGTCAGCTATGTTGAAAATTCAAACGCAAAATATATCCCAAATCTTTCCTCCTGCAAGTCGCCGCAGCAGATGTTTGGCTCGGTCATCAAGGCGCAGGCGCGCTTGGACGACGAGGACCCGCGCGATACGGTGGTCGTTTCGGTCATGCCCTGCGCAGCCAAAAAGGCCGAGGCTGCGCGTGAGGAGTTCTATGTCAACGGCATTCCCGACGTGGACTACGTCATCACGACCCGCGGCATCTCAACAATGATTAAGGAAGTGGGCATCCGCTTTGACGAGATTGACGACGAAGCCACCGACATGCCGTTTGGCATGGGCAGCGGCGCGGGGGTTATCTTTGGCGCCACCGGCGGTGTCACCGAGGCAGTCATCCGACGTGTCTCGGGCAAGAAAAGCGTTAACACGCTGCGTGAAATTAAATATTCTGGCGTGCGGGGCATGGACGATACGGTTAAGGAAGCAACCGTCAAGGTCGGCGATACCGAGCTGAAAATAGCAGTGGTTCACGGGCTTAAGAACGCACAGCTGCTGCTGGAGAAAATTGAAGCAGGGGAGGCGTTTTACCACTTTGTGGAGGTTATGGCTTGCCGCGGCGGCTGCATTGGCGGCGCAGGCCAGCCGTTTGGCCGCGACCGCACCAAGCGCACCCGTGCCGACGGGCTCTACACAGCCGACAAGCTGGCGCAAATTAAAAGCTCGGAAGAAAACCCGATGATTGCCACGCTTTACGACGGGCTGCTTTCCGACCGCCACCACACCCATCATCTGCTGCACACCCGTTACAGCAATCATGAGGACTGATATAACCTAACAACTTTAAAAGCAAAGCTGAATAGGCGCGTGTACGCTGTACCGCAAGACACTTGACGCAGGCAGGCCGACACCCGGTCAGAAGAATGGTACAACGGTACAAAAGAACGCCATTAAGGCTGTATGCTTTTAAATAGCCCGGCTATTATACAAGCCAGCCTCAAAATACGATACATGCTTTCTGCTTTATTAAAATGGGAGGGACACGTCGTGTCCCTCCCATTTTAATACGCTCGTTTGCCGCCGGAGAATTATCCTGCAATTCCGGATATATGTCAGCCATATTACAATCGTACTGCTACCGCGCTTCAACCGCGCTTGTCCTTTTATGTGGTTTAAAGGCATAGCCGAAGCCGCAGCCGATAACACCGCCGATAATATGCGAAAGCTGTGAGACGGAATCATCGGCAAAAACACCGCTGAGCACCTCGCCGCCCAGATAGATAACCGCCACCACAATAAGGGTCAGCGGTATCTGGCGTTCTCCGCTTCCGGTAATTGACGCCAGCAGAATAAATGCAAACACAATGCCGCTGGCCCCCAGCACCGCCACACCAGGCATCAGCACCAAGTGTAAAATACCGGTGGTAGCAGCCGTAAAAATAACCACCGTCAGCAGCCGGCGGCTGCCGTATTTTTCTTCGAGCATCGGCCCTGTAAGCAGCAGCAGCATTATGTTGCCGCTGTAATGCGCCCAGTCGGCATGCCCCAGCACATAGGTAAACAGCCGCAAATAAAGCAGGGGGTCTTTAAAAGCGGTAAACTTAAGGGTAAAAAATTTTGCGGTGGCTACGCCCGCCGTGGCATCTCCCAGCAGCAGCACCGCCAGCGACAGCAGTGAAAAGGTGAGCACCACGGGCGCATTATACGTGATTTTTCGGGGCATGAAGCAATCGTCCTTCGTTTATATAGTCGGTAAATTTGAAAAGCGGCTCTGAATTGGCGCATATATTTTGTGCCGCAAGGCACCGGACGCAGAGAGGCTGTTACCCGGCAGGTAAAATAACGCTGCAACACGAAAAACGCGCCGCCAAGACCGTCTGCTTTTTAAATTTGCCGACTATAGTATTTGCTCTATCAGTTTACCTGCTTTTAAAGCGAAGAGCAACCATTTGCACAAATTTTGTCAAAAACAGGGGGCCGTTACGGCCCCCTGATTTATTTACGTTGAGCCAGTGTCCGGCCCCTTTTAAGCGCATTGAGATTCAGCTCGGCAAACTGCGGTCTGACATTGTCGCTGATAATATCGGCCCAGTTAATGTCGTCCAATGCCAGCAGCCGGACGGCGGCCCCCAGCAGCACCACATTCATCGCCTTAGCGCTGCCAAGCTGCCCTGCTTCCTCGGCTGCATCTATTACCAGCGTATCGGCCTTTGCGCAAAGCACCTCCAATATGCCTTTAGGGTATTGCGCCGCGCCTGAGAGCACCGGCATAGGGGGCAGCTCATAATCGTTTACAATGACCTTACCGCCCACTTTCAGATAATCAAGCCAGCGCAGCGCTTCCATCTTTTCGAATGCGACAAGCAGATCGGCGCCGCCACGCTCAATAACAGGGGAAAGCACCCGCTCGCCATAACGCACCTGAGAGGATACACTGCCGCCGCGCTGGCTCATGCCGTGTATCTCACTCATTTTAACGTCATAACCGGCCGCCATCAGGCCAAGGGTCAGCAGCTTTGCTGCCAGAATGGTGCCCTGCCCGCCAACGCCAACCAGCAGAACGCTTTTTACCTCATGCATGCTATTCGCCCTCCTTCACGATGGCGCCCACCGGACAAACCTGCGCACAGACGGTGCAGCCTACGCACATGTCGGCATCAATAACCGATCTTTTTTGGTCAAATTCAAACGAAATGGCGGGACATCCGCACTTTAAGCAGGCCTTGCAGCCGATACATTTTTGAGAAATAACCATTTTTTTCTCAAACGCGCCGGGAAACTCCTGCTTGTCCGCCTCTGAAAAGCGTTTTAAAACGCAGGGCCAGCGCGTAATAATCACCGAAGGCGCATTGAGGACCAGCGCCCAATCCAGCGTTTCGCGCACCTCTTTAAGCTTATTCGGGTTGATAACCCGCACATGCTTAATGCCGATGGTTCGCGCAAGCTGCTCAATGGAGATTGCCTCGGACGGCTCTCCCGTTATGGTGCGCCCGCTGCCCGGATTCTCCTGATGACCGGTCATGCCGGTAATACGGTTGTCCAGAATAATATTAACGGTGTTCGAGCCGTTATAGGCTACGTCAATAAGCGAATTAATACCGGTATGGAAAAAGGTTGAGTCGCCCATAACCGACACAACGCGGGTGGCGACGCCCTTTTTATCAAACATCTTCTGGGCCCCGTGTCCGGAGGAAAAAGCCGCCCCCATACAAATATCCCAGTCCATTGCGTCATAAGGCTTTGAAAAGGCGAGGGTATAGCAGCCGATATCGCCCGCCACCAGCACATTCTTTTTCTTGCCCAGCTCGTAAAACAGCCCGCGATGAGGACATCCCGCGCAGAGCATCGGCGGACGGGCCAGTACCTTTGAGCGGTCATAATCCAGCGTAGGGTACGCTTGCCCATGCAGCGACTGGCGCAGTACATCGGGCAGCAGCTCACCGCAAAACGGAAAGGTATCCCGCCCGTGTGGCGTGAATCCGAGCCGCCGTACCGCCTCTTCGATATAGGGGTCGTTTTCTTCCACAATATAAATGCGCCCGACTGAGCGACAAAAATCGGCAATCAGCGCATCCGGCAGCGGCCAGCTCATACCAAGCTTTAAGTAGGAGGCGGTTTCACCGAATACTTCCTTGGCATAATAGTAGCACACGCCTGAGGAAATAACGCCAATTTTTCCGTCGCCGTGTTCGGCGCGGTTTAACGCGCTGCTCTGGGCGCATTCCAGCGCTTTGGCCACCCGCTTTTCAAGCGTCAGCCGAAGCCCGCGCGCCATGGCCGGCACCGTAATGGTTTTGGTGACGTCCTTGGTATAGCTGCGAATTTCCGCCTCCTGCCGGGGGGCAGTTTCAACAATGCTTTTGGCATGGCAAATGCGGGTGGTCAACCGGATAAGCACCGGAAGATCCAGCGTTTCAGAAAGCTCGAACGCCGCCTTGACCATATCAAGACACTCCTGACTGTCAGCAGGTTCAAGCATCGGTAACCGGGCAGCCTGTGCATAACGACGGTTATCCTGCTCGCTCTGTGAGGAATGCTGCCCCGGCTCGTCGGCCGAAATGACCACCATACCCCCGTTTACGCCCATATACACGCTTGCAAACAGCGGGTCGGCCGCCACGTTGCCGCCGACATGCTTCATGGAAGCTATTGCCCGTCCGCCCGCCAGCGCCGCGCCGTAAGCCGCCTCATAGGCAACCTTTTCGTTTGTCGACCACTCGCAGGTAATTTCGTCATAGGCAGCCATGTTTTCCATAATCTCGGTACTCGGAGTTCCGGGATAGGCCGCGGCAAAATGCACGCCAGCTTCCCACGCGCCGCGGGCAATTGCTTCGTCGCCTGTCATCAATTGTCTCATGTGCCTGCTCCTTTGCTTTTGATAGAAAAGGGTATTGCCGGTCAACTATATAAATCATTATAGCACCGGCAAACCCCAAGTCAAAGAAAATACCGCCGCACAGCAGGGAATTTTAACAAAACCGACCATAAAAATGTAACAGGCGATACTTGTTATTTTGCTTCGGGAATGGTATAGTGAGGTATATTCTTTTTCTTTTGGAGATTATTGATTTTGCGGACGCTTAACATTGTTTTAATGGAGCCTCAAATCCCCCAAAATACCGGCAACATTGCCCGCACCTGCGCGGCGACTGGCGCACGGCTGCACCTGGTCGGCCCCATGGGCTTTGTGCTTGACGACAAAAAATTAAAACGCGCTGGTCTCGATTACTGGCATTTGCTTGACATTACCGAATATGCCGACAGCGACGATTTCTTTGCCAAAAACCGGGGGCCGTTTTACTACTTTACCACCAAGGCGCGTCACACTCATAGCGACGTTTGCTATCCCGACGGCGCCTATCTTGTATTTGGGCGCGAGGACGCCGGGCTGCCCGAGGCACTGCTTTTTAAAAATCCCCAGGGCTGTGTACGAA
>JAEWYJ010000089.1 GCA_023395695.1 Bacillota bacterium
CTGCTGCGCAGCGTGGCCGACACCATGGCCGTCTCAGGTGGCTTTCTTACTGTGACGCAGATTGGCGCTCTGGCCGGAGCCGCCTCTAAAACCAGTAAATTTGCCATGGTGATGGCACTGGGGGCCATCGGGCTTAAAACTGATTTTAAAAAACTGGCAAAAAGCGGCTTCACCCCCATGCTGCACGGATTTATTATTTCGGCGCTGGTCGTTATTGTCTCATTTTTGGTACAGCTGCTGCTGGGGCAGATATAAAACAATCTATGGAATCCGGGGCCGGTATGGAAAGTTTCCGTACCGGCCCCGGATTTTTAAAGCGGATTATACCCGAAAGCGCCATTATAGTCGGACAACACGAAAGGCGGCTCTGGATTGGCACGCTTATTTTTGTGTCGCTAAGCACTGGACACAGTCGGGCCGGCACAAAGGCAAGGAGGATATGCCGTTAACAATAGAGCTGTCAACTATACGGACGGATGCAGGAATGGCATGTCCCAAGTCGTAGAACACAAGCTGACCGACGCCCTCCAGCTGCAAAGACGCCGTATTAAAAAGTCTGGTATAATCGACTGATTTTAAAGGCAGTCCAGCGTTGGCGTATATATTTTTGAATTGCAGGATGAAAAATGGGACAGTGTTCAAGTTGGCCGGCTATATGATATTGGTTCAGATGCCTTTGGCGCCCTTTTGCCGCAGCAAAAGCTGCACCAGCAAGACAGTATTAGGCTCCCGCAGCAACAGCAGCGTCAGAAAATAGCCGCTCAGGCCCAAGCCCCCCAGCAAAATACACATTAAAAGAGCCGAGTTGACCGATACTATGCCCGATACGGCCCTGCAGCACGCACAAGCGAGTCCGGCGGCAGCCACCGCTTTAGCGTTATGCAGCACCCGCCGCCCCTGCAACACCGAGGAAGACATGGCGGCGCCTAAAAAATAGGAAGCCGTACTGGCCAATGCAATCCCCCCCACCCCTAATAGCCCCGACAATATCCAACTGAGCGATACATTCAGGGCAATGGACCACAGCCCTATTTTCAGCGGCAGGCGGGTGTTTCCGACCGCATACAGCCCGCGCAGGAAAACCGTTTGCAGCGAGAGGCCAATCAGCCCCGCCGCATAGCCCGAAAATGCCTGGGCCGTCGCTGTAAGTGCATCGGCGTTAAAGCTGCCGCGCGCATACACCAGCCGAACCAGATATGGTGATGCCGCCGCCGCTATAATGCTGACCGGAAGCAGCAGCAAAACAAGCAGCTCCGCCGCGCGGCAAAGCGATTGCAGCAGACCCTCGCGGTCGCTGTGGGCCGATTTTTCCGAAAAATGCGAAAAGGTCACCGCGCCCACGTTGCTGACCAACAGAGCCGCCGCAAAGCCCTGCAGCACCTGCGCATAGCTTAGGGCCGAAACGGCCCCCACCTGTAGGCGCGAAGCGATGGCCTTGTCCACAATGTGAGAAAATTCCGAGGCGGCATAGCTGAGCACGAGCGGAAGCGCCGCAGTTATCAGCTGCCTGTGCGCGGCCATATCCCACTTTGGCCCACCGAGTAGCGTACCGAAAAGGCTTTTTCTTGCCGCCCAGCACAGGTATGCCGTCTCAAGCAGCAGGGCAGCCAGCATGCCCGCCACCAGCGCCCCTGCCCCCAATCTGCCGGCGAGCAGCCACACCGCCGCCATAACAGCCGCGCTGCGAACCAGCCCGCGCCCCTGGGACGGCAAAAAGTGCTTTTGGGCCTGCAGCAGTGCAGTTAAAAGCGCCGCCGCACAGTAAAAAACAATAAGAGGCGACAAAAGCCGCAACAGGCGGGTCAGCTGCAGCGTAAGCGCCTGTGAAAAACCAAAGCCCAGCAACCGGGCGGCGGCCCGCGCGCAGCAAGCAAAAAGCGCTGCCGCCACCGCCGAGATGAGACTAAAGGCCAGCAACACCCTGACTGCAAAGGCGTTGGCATAAGCGCGCCCCTGCCGTGCCGCATAACGGTCATAGGCAGTTAAAAACACAATAGCCAGCGGCGAAAAAAAGATAGCCGAAAGATCGGCAAAAAAGTCGGATGCCACAAAAAACACGTCGGTGGCGCCGCCCGCACCAAAATAGGCGGCAATAACCGCCTGCTTTAAAAACCCCACCGCTTTAACCAGCAGCGTAAAGGCGGACAGAACAAGTACCTGCCCGCCCGTCGTATTAAACGCCGCTTTTTTTTGCATCTTTACAAGCCTTCCTTGTTTTTTGAAAATGTGCCCGCCATATCGTCGGATGAAAAATCCGCCATCGGCAGACGAACCACTTTACCTTCCTTTTGACTTTTATAGATGGCCAGCACCAGCTCCAATGCAGTCCTGCCCTCTTTTGCATCAATAAGCGGCGCCCTGTTTTGCCGGATAGCACTGAGCATATCGTCGTAAAGCCGCGTATGCCCGTTGCCGTAAACCGTTTGGATGCGCTCACTTATTTCGGGTGCGGGCATGCCGTCGGCAAACCGCCAATGCTCAATGCGTCCGGCAGATTGTCCGCCAAGCTTAACCGTTCCCCGCTCGCCAAAGATGCAAAGCGTCTCTTCCAGATTCTCAGGAAAGATGTTTGTGCTGCCTTCAACCGTGGCCACCGCGCCGTTCTCAAAGGTCAGCACCCCCAGCCCGACATCCTCCGATTCGATAAAGGGGTGAAAGCGGTTGCGGCAAACGCCGTAAACACGGCTGACATTGCCGCCCATAAACCAGCGCAGCAGGTCTATGCCGTGGATGCACTGGTTCATCAGCGCACCGCCGTCGCTGCTCCAGCGCCCGCGCCACGCGGCCTGCCGGTAATAGCTTACGCCCCGGTTCCAGCGAATAGTCACCGCCGCATGCGAAATTTTGCCGAAACGCTTCTCGCAAACCGCCCGGTACAGCGCCTGAGAAGCGTTGTTAAAACGATTCTGATGGCAAACCGCAATCCGCACGCCTGCCGTTCCGGCCGCGTTGATAATGCGATCTGCGTCGCCAAGAGACATCGCCATCGGTTTTTCAAGGATAATATGCATCCCCGCCGCAATGCAGTCGAGCGCAATTTTTGCATGGGCGCCCGAATCGGTGGCAATGGCGACAAGCTGCGGGGACATCTCCGCCAGCATGCGCCGGTAGTCGGTATACTGTGTGGGACGTCGCATAATACCCTGACCGCTTTCAGCCAGCAGCCGCTGCATAGCCTCCGGCAAAAGGTCGCACACCGCCACAACGTCCAAGCCGCACGCAACGGCGGCCGCCAGATGATTTCTGGCGATTCTGCCGCACCCGATAATGGCATATTTCATAGTTTTTCCTCACAGCAGCGTAATATTCCCACCTGCCGCAGCCTCCTTCACCGCGTTCTTGACGTCGAACACCATCGGTGCGCAGCGCGCCACCCGGGCGTAGTCCACCGCCGTGTGCGCTGTTGCTATAATGACAAGGTCGCTTTGGCGCAACAGCTCTTCGGTAATCGACGGCTCGCTGTACCACCGCTGACCGGCACAGCGGCAGTGCGGCACATGCGGGTCATAATAAGAAAGCACCGCGCCCTCCCGCGCCAGCAACGCCAGCAGGCGCAGAGCCGGGCTCTCACGGCAATCGCCCACATCCTGCTTGAAGGCAACGCCCAGCATTAAAACCCTGGCCCCGTTAATGGCTTTATGAACGCTGCCCAGCATGGCCGCGATACGGCCGACGCAATAGTCGGGCATGCGGTCGTTCACGGCGGTGGCACAGTCGATCAGCATGGTGTGAAAGCCGTATTCCCGCGCCTTCCACGACAGGTAACAAGGGTCCACCGGAATGCAGTGTCCGCCCGGCCCCAGCCCCGGATAAAACGCCTGAAAGCCATAAGGCTTGGTGTTAGCCGCTTCTATCACGTCCCAAACGTTGATTTTCATTTCATGGCAGAGCATAGCCAGTTCGTTTATCAGCGCAATGTTGACGCTGCGGTAGGTGTTTTCCAGTAGCTTTTCCATCTCGGCCACCGCCGGAGACGGCGCAATGTGCACAGGCTGCCTGAGCACCGCCCCATAGGCTGCCGCAATTACCTCGGCAGCGTCCTGACCGATGCCGCTGACCACCTTGGGCGTATTTTGCAGCGAATAGCGCAGATTACCCACGTCAACCCGCTCGGGCGAAAAGCCCAGATAAAAATCTTCGCCGCATAGAAGGCCGGAGCCCTCCTCCAGCGCGGGGCACAGCAGCTCCTCGGTCGTACCGGGGTAGGTGGTCGACTCCAACACCACGACCATGCCCCGGTGCAGCTGCCGCGCCAGCGCGTCGGCACAGCTGCGCAGAAAGCTTAAGTCGGGCTGCCGGAAACGGTCGAGCGGTGTCGGCACACAGACGGCGATAAAATCCACCTCGCTCAGGGCGGAAAAATCGTCGGTGGCGCTGAGCTTACCGCTTTTGACCAGCGGGCCCAACGTCTCGCATACCACCTCCCCGATATAGTTTTCGCCCCTGTTGACAGCGTCAACCTTAGGACGCTGAATGTCAAAGCCGATGGTGCGAAAGCCCGCCCGCGCCTTTTCCACCGCCAGCGGCAGACCTACGTAGCCCAGTCCGACCACACCCATCACAAGGGTGCGATCCGCAATTTTTTGCAGCAGTTGTTGCTTCATATGACCCATCCTTCTGGCGTTGGCCTGTTCATTCTCCGTATTTCTATTCTATGAGGCTACAGGACGGGCTGATGCTAAAATCTGCCGGCAAACCGCCTACCTTTACCGGCAAGCAAAAAAGGGCGGCTAATAGCCGCCCCATTTAATCACTTACCCCTGGCAGGCGTATTTTTGTGCCGCCGCTTGAGCCTGTTTGCCGGGCGTCAGCCTGCCTGTGTCCCGTGTGCAACGCACAAAGGCGCCCTTGCTAATTCTGTATCCTTTTCTGAACGCTTGGGTCTAAACGCTGACGGCATTGGTTTGATAATCGGGTACAACCTGCTGCAGCGCCTGCTTCATACAGTCATCTGTTCCGGTTTCCAGCGCAGTCTCAAGCAATTTTAAATCCTCCTGCAGCTTCCCGGGTGAAAGGGCCGGCTGACACTCGACAAAAATTTTACTGTGCGGCGTTTGCAACAGCCTGTTCTGAGCAATCAGCAGCGATTCGTACAGCTTCTCTCCGGGACGCAGGCCTTCTTCAATAATTGCAATATCGGTGTAGGGTTGTTTTCCCATCAGCGTGATAAGCGTCTCGGCCAGCTTCAGAATGTTGACGGGACTGCCCATATCCAGCACAAATATCTGCGACTGCTTTGCCATAACAGCGGCGTGCAGCACGAGCTGCGCCGCCTCGGTCACCGTCATAAAATAGCGGACTGCGCGCTTGTCGGTCAGCGTCAGCGGGCCGCCGCGGGCAATCTGACGCTGAAACAGCGGCAATACCGAGCCGCTGGTGCCAAGCACATTGCCAAAGCGCACGGCGGTAAATACCGTATCGCTGCCCTGCATCGCCTGTAGCATCAGCTCGCAAAAGCGTTTGGTCGCCCCCATAACGCTGGCTGGCGCCACCGCCTTATCGGTCGAAATGAGAATAAAGCGTTCGGCGCCACAGCGTTCTGCCGCGCACATTACGTTATAGGTGCCAAACACATTATTTTTAATGGCTTCCGAGGGGTTTGTCTCCATCAGCGGTACATGCTTGTGCGCCGCCGCATGCAACACAATATGCGGCCGGTAGCGCTCAAACACACCCCAAGCTTTTTGGCATCCCGGATCGACGCAATTTCAATGTCGCAGGTTAATAGCTCCTTATAAGCGCACCGCAGCTCCTGCCACAGCTCGTAGGCATTGTTTTCGTAAATGTCCAGAATAACAAGCCGTCCAATACCTAACCGCGCGACCTGACGGCACAGCTCGGAGCCGATAGACCCACCGCCGCCGGTAATA
>JAEWYJ010000105.1 GCA_023395695.1 Bacillota bacterium
ATTGTGCTGACCGGCATTAACCTTTCGCGCTACGGTGCGGGTCAGGGGCTGTCGCTGCCCGACGCCGTCAGGGCGGCTGCTCTGGCGCGCGGCAGCTACAGGCTGCGTCTCGGCTCGGTCGAGCCCGACCTGCTGGACGACGCCGACTGGCAGGCGCTTTCAGAAATTCCCGCGCTCTGCCCGCATTTTCATATTCCGCTGCAATCGGGCTGCAACGCCACGCTGCGGCGCATGAACCGGCATTATACCGACGCCGATTTTCTGGCGACGGTTGAGCGCATCCGGCGGCTGTTCCCCAACCCTTCGGTCACGACCGATATTATCGTCGGCTTTCCGGGTGAAACCGACGAGGAGTTTGACGAAACCTGCCGTACCGCAGAGCGCATTGGCCTGTTAAGGGCACATATCTTTGAATATTCTCCCCGGTCGGGCACGCCTGCCGCCGCAATGCCCGGCCAGGTTTTGCCGCCGGTTAAAAAACAGCGCGCCCGGCAGCTGGCCGACCTATGCCTGTCCGGCGGTGCACGCTTTGCCCGGGCGCAGGTCGGCCGCCGCGTACGCGTGTTGCTTGAGGCCACGGGCGGCGGCTACACCGACAACTATCTGTATGTCAATATTCCCGACCGGACGGGTGTTTCCGCCGGCGATTTCATAGACGTCCTGCTCACCGCGTCGGACGGCGCGGCCTGCACCGGCGTTTTAACAAGCTGTGATTAGAGAATAGGAGTGGACATTATGGCAGTATTTCGGGTGTTCATCGAAAAAAAGCAGCCCTATGCCGTCGAGGCGCAGGGCGTACTCAGCGATCTGCATGCCGCACTGGGGTTGACGAGCCTCAAAGCGATCCGCATTTTAAACCGTTATGATGCCGAGCATATCACCGAGGCCGATTTTGCCGCCGCCAGAATGACCGTCTTTGGCGAGCCGCAGGTCGACACGGCGCACGACGCGCTGCCCGCTGCGGCAGGCCGCGTATTTGCCGTCGAATACCTGCCGGGTCAGTATGACCAGCGGGCCGATTCCGCCGCGCAGTGCATCCAGCTTCAGACTCAGAAGGAACGTCCCGTTATCCGCTGCGCCCGCGTGTACATTTTAGAGGGCAACCTCTCGGACGAGGAATTTGCCGCTGGCAAACGCTACCTCATCAATCCGCTGGAAAGTGTCGAAGCGTCGCTGGCTCAGCCCGACACGCTTGAGACCGATTATCCCGTCCCGCCGGACATTATCACGCTCACCGGCTTTTGCCGCGCTTCCAACGAGGAGCTGGCGCAGATGGTCGCCCAGTACGGCCTTGCCATGGAGCTGGACGACCTGCAATGCTGCCGCGACTATTTTATAAGCGAGCGGCGCGACCCGACCTTTACCGAGTTAAAGCTTATTGATACCTACTGGTCGGATCATTGCCGTCACACCACCTTTTCCACACAGTTCGATCATGTTTCGTTCGAGTCGGAAACGATTAAAAACAGCTTTAAGCGATATCTGGATCTGCGCGTCGGCTTAGGCCGGTCCGACCGCCCGATTACGCTGATGGATTTAGCGACCATCGGCGCCAAAGCCTTAAAAAAACGCGGTCTGCTCAAGGATCTTGATGAGTCTGAGGAGATTAACGCCTGCTCGGTCAGGATAGCGGTGGATGTCGACGGCCACGATGAGGACTGGCTGCTGATGTTCAAAAACGAGACACATAACCACCCGACCGAAATTGAGCCGTTCGGCGGCGCGGCCACCTGCCTGGGCGGCGCCATACGCGACCCGCTCTCGGGCCGCAGCTATGTTTATCAGGCCATGCGCGTCACCGGCGCCGCCAACCCGCTGACGCCCATCTCCGAGACGATGCCCGGCAAGCTGCCGCAGCGCAAAATCGTCACACAGGCGGCGGCGGGCTATTCCTCTTATGGCAACCAGATTGGCCTTGCAACCGGTCTGGTGCATGAGATATACCACCCCGGCTATGTCGCCAAGCGCATGGAGGTCGGCGCGGTCATCGCGGCGGCTCCCGCAAAAAACGTGGTGCGCCTGCGGCCTGAACCCGGCGACATTGTGCTGCTGCTCGGCGGCAAGACCGGGCGGGACGGCTGCGGGGGTGCGACGGGCTCCTCCAAGGCGCATTCGTCCGAGAGCCTGCTCACCTGCGGCGCCGAGGTGCAAAAGGGCAACGCTCCGGAAGAGCGCAAGCTCCAACGCCTGTTCAGGAATACCGAGGCGGCCGCCATGATTAAGCGCTGTAACGACTTTGGCGCGGGCGGCGTATCGGTTGCCATCGGGGAGCTGGCCGACAGTCTGGATATTGACCTGGATGCCGTACCGAAGAAGTACGAAGGCTTGGACGGCACCGAGCTGGCGATCAGCGAGTCGCAGGAGCGCATGGCCGTCGTGCTGGCTCCCGAACACGTCGGGCGCTTTTTGGAAATTGCGAAAACCGAAAATTTAAACGGCGTTCCGGTTGCCAAAGTGACCGACACCGGCCGCATGACCATGTTCTGGCGCGGCAAAAAAATTGTGAACCTTTCCCGCGCATTTTTGAATACCAACGGCGCTCAAAAGCATGTCTGCGCCCGCGTGGCCGCCCCCGCCGCCGAGGCCCCCGCAACCGAATATCTCTCGTTTGCCGAGCGGCTGCGCCGCATGGCCGCCGATTTGAATATCTGCTCCCAGAAAGGGCTGGCCGAACGGTTCGACGCTTCTATTGGCGGCGGCACCGTGCTGTTCCCCTTCGGCGGAAAATATCAGGAGACACCCATTCAGACGATGGCTGCCAAAATACCGGTGCTGCATGGCGAGACCGACACCGCCTCGCTGATGGCATACGCCTTTGACCCGTACGTTTCCAAGCGCAGCCCTTATGCGGGCGCGCTCACAGCCGTGTGCGAATCAATCGCCAAGGTCGTCGCGGCGGGCGGTTCCAGACAGCGCTGCTGGCTGTCGTTTCAGGAATATTTTGAGCGTCTGCGCAAGGACGATCTCCGCTGGGGCAAGCCGCTGGCGGCCCTTTTGGGTGCGCTCGACGCCCAGATGGCGCTCG
The DNA here is from genome assembly GCA_023395695.1 of Bacillota bacterium. Taxonomy (GTDB): domain Bacteria; phylum Bacillota; class Clostridia; order Oscillospirales; family Ruminococcaceae; genus Yanshouia. The sequence goes on from JAEWYJ010000105.1 coordinate 3,026, forward strand.
AATGCGGCGCCATCGGCGGCAAGGACTCCATGTCCGGCAGCTTTGAGCATATCGACGTACCGCCGACCCTCATTTCATTTGCGGTGTCGGTCGCCAAGGCCTCACGTGTTATTTCCCCGGAATTTAAAAAGACCAGCTCTAAAATCGGCCTGATGCTGCCCGCCGTGGACAGCCATGGCATTCCTGACCTGAACAGCGTGCGCCAGATGCTCGGCGCGCTCGAGGCGCTGATCGCCGCGGGCCGGATTCGCGCGGCGTGGGTATGCGGCATGGGCGGCGTTGCGGAGGGTCTCTTTAAAATGGCGCTTGGCAACCGGATCGGCGTCAAGCTCTGCGACGGCTTTTCGGACGACTTCTGGTTTAACCGACAGCCCGCCGCCATTATTGTGGAGTGTGACGATATACCCGCAGGTGCGGTTAAAATTGGCGAAACAACAGCGGCGTTCTCGCTTTCCGGCAGCTATGGCAGCACCGATTTAGAAGAGGTTTTGGGTCTCTACACCGAAAAGCTCGCACCGGTATACCCCTACCGTTTGCCCACGCCGAAAGTGGCGGTGCCCGCCTATGCCGACAAGCCCGCGGACACCCGCGCCGCACCCGCTATCAGGGTTGCAAAACCGCGCGTCCTGCTCCCGGTCTTTGCAGGCACCAACTGCGAATATGACACCGCCCGCGCGTTTGAACGCGCCGGCGCGGTTACCGAAACCTTTATTGTTCAGAACCTCTCGGCGGCGGACATTGAATATTCCGCAAGGGAATTTGAGCGTTTGATTCGGGAATGCAACATTCTGGCGGTTCCGGGCGGCTTCTCGGGCGGTGACGAGCCGGACGGCTCCGGTAAATTTATCACCGCCTTTTTCAGAAATGCACGCATCGGTGAAGCGGTCACCGATCTTCTGGAAAACCGTGACGGCCTGATGCTCGGCATCTGTAACGGCTTTCAGGCACTGGTAAAGCTTGGGCTGGTGCCGTTCGGAAAAATTATCGCGCCCGACGAAAACGCCCCCACCCTTACCTTTAACCGCATCGGCCGTCACCAGTCCAAACTGGTGACCACCCGCGTTTGCTCAAACCGCTCGCCGTGGATGATGTATAACACAGTCGGCGACCTGCATGTTATTCCGGTCTCGCACGGCGAGGGGCGCTTTGTCGCCAGCCCTGAGCTGATTGCGCAGCTGGCTGCAAACGGCCAGATTACCACCCAGTACGTCGATCTTACGGGTGCGCCGACGCTCGACACCGAATTTAACCCCAACTTCTCACAGGACGCCATTGAGGGCATCACCTCACCAGACGGCAGAATTCTTGCCAAAATGGGACATTCCGAGCGCATTGGTGCGCATATTCACAAGAACGTCCCCGGCGCCAAGGATCAGAAGCTGTTCCTGGGTGCAGTGCATTATTTTACAAAATAGCCCTACCGATATTTACGGTCGTAAAAGCGCCTGCTTTTACGACCGTTTTATATATAGTCAAACCACCGTGTTTTACTCCTTGCAAAAACACGCGCATCAATTTTTTGTTGCTTGTTAAGTTGCAGCGCTATTATATAAAATTTGGAATTTGAGCATCATTCTGGCAGTGGTTTATGTTATAATAAAGCCTGCTTAAACAAAATGAGGTTGTTGCATTATGTGGATTTGTAATTGCGGACGCCAAAACGCAGACACCGGAAATTTTTGCGTCTCCTGCGGCGCTGCCAAAAACGATGTGCTTGCCGCCCCACTCGACGATAATACAATGTGGTATTATTATAAAAACAGCGAACGTTTAGGCCCCGTTGCACCAAAAGAAATTGAAGCGCTCTTGCGCACCGGCCAAATGGACCGCAAAATGCTTGTATGGAAATCGGGCATGCCCGACTGGCTTCCACTGCACCAGACGCCGCTTTA
>JAEWYJ010000118.1 GCA_023395695.1 Bacillota bacterium
GACAAGCATAGGGCAGGCAGAGGCGACGCGCCGCTGAACAGCGCAGAATGCGTTGCTGCCAGTAGAGAATTTATGATCGAGAACAAAAAATAATGCCAGTCTTCCCTACTTTTATATCGTAATCAAATCGGCAATTGCTTCATAGATGGCCCGGCCGATGCCTTTGACCTGCAACAGCTCTTCTTTTTGAGTAAATCCGCCGTTTGCTTCACGGTAAGCGATAATTTCTCCGGCCAGCACGGGGCCTATTTTGGGCAGCTCCTGCAATTCTTCGGTGGTAGCAAAATTCAAATTAACCAGATAAGCCTCCGAAGCTGCAGGAAGCTGCGCATAGGCTTCGGTAGTCACGCCGTGCGCATACAGTCGGTTTTCCCACAGCATAACACCAATTAAAATCAGGAGCAGGCCAAGACAGTAGACGAGAATAAAATAAAACCAGCGCTTTTGCTGCGTAAGATGCTCTGTCACTTCTTTGCCGCTCCTTTACATCAGATGTTCAATGTGTTCTCTATATATGTAATCAACGCTGCTATTGCCCCCTCATCGACATGGCAGAGCGTCTTTTCGCAGAGCGCCTGAATATCTTCCGGAGCATTTTGGGGGCAAAAAGCCCGAATGCCGGGACGCGACAGCATTTCAAAATCGTTGTAATAATCCCCGATGGCCAGCACGCGGCTGCGGTCGAGGGCAAGATGGTCGATTGCCCACTCCAGCGCGCTACCTTTTGAGACGCCGTGCGGCATTACCTCAATAAACCGGTCGCACGAAACGGTGGTCTGCATGCCCCCGGTCAGATGCCGCTCTATAAATGCCAGCATTTCAGCTTGCTCACTGGGATCGTGGTGAATAACCAGTTTGCACCACGGGTCGGTTACGGAGGATAGCGCCCCTGTCAGGCTGGGCAGCATCCATTGGGCGCTGACCCCAAGCTCCACGCGGTGATCGGGGCACCACACCGCAATACTGTGCTGCGGATATTGAGCCAACAGCACATTCACAAGGCCCAAAGCTTCTTCAGCAGGTAAAATGGCGTTATACAAGGTTTTCCGGGCTGTAAAATCATAGATCAGGCCGCCGTTTAACAACAGGCAGGGCATGTTAACCGGCAACACTTTTTGAAGCGTAACGGTAGTGGGATGCAGGCTCCGGCCGGTTGCCAGTGCAAAGCAGCCGCCGTTTTCAGTAAAATATTGGAGCGCCTCCACATTTTTCTGAGGGATTTCATATTGGTCGGTTATCAGCGTTCCGTCCATATCTGAAAACAGACAGAAGCCGTCAAATTTCTTCATCAGCTTATGCTCCTTCTGAGTTTGTTTAGAAAATCACTGAAATAATCCGGCAAGGGCGATTCAAAGACGAGGTGCTCTGCTGTAATGGGGTGGGTAAATCCCAGCAAAGCCGCGTGCAGGCATTGGCCCGGCAAAGGAACGCGTTTGGCAGGCCCGTAGACCGGATCGCCCGCCACGGGATGCCCAATGCAGGACATATGCACCCGAATCTGGTGTGTTCGGCCCGTTTCAAGCCTGCAGCGCACCAGCGTAAACTGTGCAAAGCGTTCTAAAACCTCATAGTTAGTAGCAGCGTAGCGAGAATTTTTCTCGGTAACGCACATTTTTTTGCGATCAATAGGGTGGCGTCCAATCGGACGCTCAATTCTCCCCTGTTCTTCTTTAATACGTCCGTGCACAACCGCAAAATAGAAACGATCGATGCTGTGTTCAGCAAATTGTGCGGATAAGCCCTCGTGTGTCGCATTATCCTTGGCAATAACCAGCAATCCGCTGGTGTCTTTATCAATGCGATGAACAATACCCGGGCGAATGACGCCATTTATCGAGGAGAGCCGGCCCGCGCAGGGATACAACACCGCGTTGACCAGCGTACCATTAATATTGCCTGCCGCCGGGTGTACCACCATTCCTTGCGGCTTATTCACCACCAGCAAATGGCTGTCTTCATAGACAATATTAATCGGCAAGTCTTCCGGAAAGGCATCCAGCTTTACAGGTTCCGGTTCACTATATTCAACAATGTCACCCGCTTTTACCTTTAGGCTTTTGCCTGCCGCAGAACCGTTGCACAGCACTCGTCCCTGCTCGCAAAGCAACTGGACAGCGTTACGGCTGAGCGGCGGATCTGAAACAGCGCTGATAAAGGCGTCCAGCCGGATGCCCGCATGCTCAGTCGTGACTTCAATCTGCATTCTTCTCTTCTTCCTCGCTCGGGTTCAGCTGCTGCGGTTTTTTGCGCTCTGAACGGAATGCGGCTACAAGCATCAGAAAAGCGCCCACCACAACGCAGCAATCGGCCAAGTTGAACATCGGATAGCTGAACAGCGGGTTGATGTCAATATAATCCACCACAAAACCATGCCGGATACGATCAATCAGATTGCCTAAGCCACCTGAAATAATCAGCAGAATGCATAGCCGTTCCAGGGGATCCTTTATCTTGCCGCTTAACAGCAGCCAGCCGGCGCCGCAAAGAATGGCGGCAACCAAAATAATCAATAGTGTGCGCTGGCCGGTAAAAATACCAAACGCCGCGCCGCGGTTTTCGACATAAGTCAGGCTTAAAACGCCGGGAATCACCGCCATGGTGCCAATGGGCGCCAGGCTTCCCAGCGCCCAGAGCTTAATGAGCTGGTCGCATGAAACCAGTGCAACCACCAATATCAAGCATGTTGTCACAGTCATAATTTTTGAACCGTTCCTTTCGCCCGCAGTGCAGGACAAGGCCCCGCTACTGCAGAACGGCGCATCACAGACCTATGATGCGCCGTTCTTTACACAGGCTTAATTATTTGACGATCGCTGCGCAGCGTGCGCAGAGCGTAGCGTGATCATGATCCTGTCCAACTGTGTTTGAAAAGGACCAGCAGCGTTCGCATTTCTCGCCGTCGGCGTCGGTCACCTCAATACCCAGCCCCTCAAGGTCGGCAGTTTCTCCGCCTGCGGCGTTGATAACCTCAACCTGTGAGACAATGAGCACCATTGGCAGCAGCGCTTTAACCGAGCAGATAAAATCATACAGCTCGCCTTCGGCGTGCAGAATGACCCTGGCCTCGAGCGATTTGCCAATCTTCTTCTGCGCACGGGCTATTTCAAGCACTTTGTTAACACTGTCGCGCAGCGCGTGGATACGATCCCATGTCGCCATAAATTCGGCGGACGCCTTTGCCTCAGTGCCGTCGGGCATCTCATGGAACACGACCGATTCGGCGCTGTCACCAGTCTGCTTGGGCAGATAGCGCCAGATTTCTTCGGCGGTAAACGGAATAATCGGCGCCAGCATCAGCGTCAGGCCGCGCAGAATGCGGTAGATGGCCGTTTGGGCTGCGCGGCGCGCTTCAGAATCGGCCGCCTCGACATACAAGCGATCCTTGAGCACATCGAGGTAAAAGTTGGACATATCCACCGTGCAGAAGTTATGAATCGCATGGTAAATGATATAAAATTCATAGGTGCCGTAGGATTCGCGAACCTTGGCGGCAAGATCGGAGAGCTTTGCCAGCGCCCAGCGGTCAATATCGAACAGCTTGTCGTTCGAAACCGCATCCAGATTCGGATCAAAGTCATAAAGGTTGCCCAGAATATAGCGAGCCGTGTTCCGGATTTTGCGATAAACCTCGGAAAGCTGCTTTAAAATCTCCTTGGAAACACGGATGTCGGAGTGATAGTCGGAAGAAGCGACCCAAAGGCGCAGAATATCAGCGCCATACTCGTCGGTGATATCCTCAGGCACCATGCCGTTGCCCAGCGACTTGGACATCTTTTTGCCCTCGCCGTCCACCACCCACCCGTGGGTGCAAATTTCACGATAGGGCGCAGCGTTGCGCCATGCCACTGCTGTTAAGAGTGACGACTGGAACCAACCGCGGTACTGGTCGGCGCCCTCCAGGTAGAGGTCGGCGGGCCAGCTGTGTCCCTCACGGCTGTCAAGTACGGCGGCATGCGTAACGCCGGAGTCAAACCAGACGTCCATAATGTCAGTTTCCTTGGTAAACTCATGGCCACCGCAATGCGGGCAGGCCGTACCCTTGGGCAAAATGTCGGCGGCGTCCTTGGTGTACCACGCGTCGGAGCCTTCGGTTCTGAACAGCTCGGAAACAGCCGCAATGCTCTCGTCGGTGACAAACTCCTTGCCGCAGTCCTTGCAAAAGAAAATCGGAATCGGCACGCCCCAGGTGCGCTGGCGCGAAATGCACCAGTCGCTGCGGTCCTGCACCATTGCGGTCATGCGATCTTCACCCCAGCCGGGAATCCAGTGCACCGTGCGGATGGCTTCTATCGCCTGATCCCTGAACTGCTCCACAGAGCAGAACCACTGTTCGGTCGCACGGAAAAGAATCGGCTGCTTGCAGCGCCAGCAGTGCGGGTATTGGTGAATAACGTGCTCGCTGGCAAACAGCGCGTTGTTTTGCTGCATGTGCTTAAAGATGGCCTGATTGGCTTCGTCGGTCGTTAAGCCGGCAAACTGGCCGGCGTCTTTGGTCATGCGGCCTTTGTTGTCGACAGGAACTAAAATCGGCAGCTGCGGATAATGCTTGCAGACCTCAAAGTCCTCAAGACCGTGACCGGGCGCGGTATGGACAATGCCGGTGCCGCTTTCAAGCGTAACGTGGTCTCCCACAATGACCAGCGAATCGCGGTCAAAGAACGGCTGCTTGCAGACACAAAGCTCCAGTTCTGAACCGGAAAAGCGGCCCAGCACCGAATAGTCTGAGATGCCGGCTACCTGCATGACTTGCGGCAACAGCTCCTCGGCAATGACATAAAAGGCATCGCCGGCCTTGACCAGTACGTATTCGTATTTTGGTCCGACACAAAGTGCAAGGTTGGCTGGCAGCGTCCAGATGGTGGTCGTCCAGATGACAACATAGGTTTTAGAGAGGTCGGCGCCCAGCTTGGTAAACAACCCCTTGTCGTCGGTGACCTGAAATTTAACATAAACAGTGGTGCAGGGGTCCTCGGCGTATTCAATCTCCGCCTCGGCCAGCGCGGTCTGGCAGTCGGGGCACCAGTAAACCGGCTTTAATCCCTTATAGATATAGCCCTTTTTGGCCATAGCGCCAAAAACCTCAATCTGCTTGGCCTCAAAAGCATTGTCCAGCGTAATATAAGGATGATTATAAT
>JAEWYJ010000122.1 GCA_023395695.1 Bacillota bacterium
AATGGCAGGATGTGTTTGACTTTCTTTTGACGATAGAATAAAATTAAAAATAAAAGATAAAAGGGAGGGGTTGCCGTGCGGCGGTTTGTTCTGGCGGCTGTGCTTATTCTGGCGGGGTGCGCTCAGGCTGCGGCGTCCGGGTCGCAAGTCGTCACGCGCTATCCCGACGGCGTCTACCGGGGCACCTATTACGACTATTCGACCGAGCAGCTTGCGGTCGAATTTAAAATGAGGAATCAGCAGTTCGAGACCATTCGTTTTATCGGCATGCGCTACCGGGACGGAGACTATTTGCGTGACGATGCGACACAGGCGCAGCAGGCTATTGTTGCGCAATACCAAGCGGCGACTAACTATTTGCAGCAAAAGGGCATCGGTTCTCTGACTGATTTATACCAAAAGCCGGATATTATACCCGATGTCGATGCGGTGACCGGCGCAACGCTCAAAACCAGCGCGGTGGTTTCAGCCATTCACGACGGCCTGAGCCGCATGCCTTACAGCTGGGACGAAAACGGGGACTTTGCGTTGGACACCCCCGTCTGCGACGGATTATATCGGGGCTTTTATTATGAAAATGGTATTGAGCGCATTGCGATTGCCTTTGAGCTAAAAGACGGGGCTTTTAGTTTGTTAGAGATTCGTTCTCTCAGAGACGAGCGCGGGGCGGGTTACATACAAAGCGACCGGGCGTACCAGACGGTGCAAAAATGCCTTGCATATCTTGAGAAAAAGCCGTTGACGGCGCTGCCGGAACTTGACGGTGTCGTTGCGCAGGTACCCCATGGGGACAGCCGGATGGCGGCTATGCTCCGGTGTGCCATTTTCGGGGGGCTGTCCCGGGCGCCTTTTCAGAGCAGCGATGCGGCGCCATTTTTTGAGCATCTTTCGGCCGCGGACGGAACCTATCGGGGGCATTATTATGATAAAGGCACCGAGCAGCTGTCGATTCAGTTTGAGATGGACCGGGGGCGGCTGTTTAATATTTCGTTGCGGGGAAAACAAGAAAATTTGTTTGAAAGTGCGCAACTTGAGCGGTATAAGCAGGCTTGCCTGCTGCTGGAGGGAAAGCCCGCTGCCGCAATCAACAGCCTGTACAGCCTCTCGAACGCGTCCTTTGAAGCGGGGGAGCTGACCTATGCCATTACCGATGCGCTGACGCGTGGACTGTACAAGCTTTCCAACGCTTCGCTGCTGCCGGCGGCACAAACAGCTGTTGACGGTGTGAGACGCGGCAGCTTTCAGTCAGAAGATCTGATTATCGACGTGGCGCTTGAGCTGGAACAGAACTATATTTTTTCCACCAGCCTGACAGGGCTTAAAATTAATGCCGAAGGCTTTGGAGACGAGGAGCAGGCGACGCGGCTGTTGACCGAGCAGCTGGTAAAGCTGATTGGCAAGCCCGTTTCGCAAATCAATAAGCTGTATTCTTGGGATCATCCGTTGGCCTTGCCGCTTATCGGCGCGCTGTGGGATGCTGTGGAGGCCAAATAAACCGGTATGTGCAAATGAACGGACACAGGCTGCTCTGTTTGTCCCAGATACAAAGATGTCCCGCGATAAAATACCGCGGGACATCTTTTATTGTATCCAAAAGCACCCTGCTCAACGCAATGCAGCGGCCTGTCTGGCGTTATCCACGCACCAGAGCGCCAGCGTGGCAATGACAATAACGCCGCCCGCAATGGCCGGCAATCCGGGTATTTCGTGCAGAAACAGCGCTACCCAGATCGGGTTGAATATCGGCTCCAGCATACAGATAAGCGAGACGGCCAGAGGCGGGCAGTGGCGGGTGCCAACCGCAAACAGCGCATAGGGAATACCAAGCTGGAATATGCCCAGAAACAAAACGGCGCCGACCGAAGGCCAGGAAAACTGCGGCGGAAAAACAAACATAAACGGCAGGCCAATCAGCAGGCTGCACAGATGCCCCAGCAGAACGCCGCTCATGCTTTCATGCAGCGAGCCGGAGCCGCACGCAAATACAAAAACAGAGGCCAGCGTAACGGCCGAAAGCAGCGCCAGAACATTGCCCAGCATACCGCCGGGCAACAGCTCGTCAAAGAAAAACAGCGCCACACCGCCCATTACAATTGCAACAACCGCCGCGTTGCGCTTTGTAATGCGCTCGTGCTTGAACAGCGCGCAGAACAGCAGCACAAAAATTGGGTTTGCCGACTGCAATACAATGGCGTTGGCAGCGGTGGTCAGCTTATTGGCCGTCACGAACAGGGAACAGGTGACACCCAGAAAAAAGCCGGTCAAGAGTGTCTGCCGGTTGATGACCGGGCGCGGATAGCCCGACTTGCAGAGCACAATCCACAAAACGCCGGCGGCGATAGCGCTGCGAAAGCCGCCGATGACCATGGGGTGCCAGCTGACCAGCTTGATAAACAGCCCGCCCGTGCTCCACAGACAAGCGCATATCACCAGACTTAATATACCCTTTTTCTGAGAAGAATCCAGCAAAGAGCTTCGCCTCCTTTTTGCAGATGCAACAGCATCATTCTAACGCAGATAGGCAAAATTGTAAACCGATATTAATGTTTTACTGAATATGCCCGCAACATATTCCGGGTGAAAGCTTCAGTGCCGCTGTCTGGATGCAGGCGCCGACGCCCGGAATTTGTCAATCTGTTTGACTGTTCGCTCAGAAGCAACGCAGGACCTGAAGGTGTATTGGTGTTCAAAATATGTATAAAAACTGTTCCTTTTTACAGTAATTTGCGGTATAATAGCCGCAAGACGGCTATTATACCGGGGTGATGCGCAACGGCTCGCCCCTGACGGGGCAACCGCCTTTTGATGCGCAAATTATACCATTCGCTTGCGCTCATGGTATAATGGCCGCAAGACGGCTATTATACCGGGGTGACACCCACAATTAAACGCGCCCTGCCGGGACGCTGTTATAATAAAGCGCGCGGTTCCGGAACCGCTCTGCGTTTAAACACCATTGTGGCGCTACTGAAGAAATGCGTGAGGGGAGACACATCCTACATGGTTTTTGCTGATCTTGTTTTTTTATATCTTTTTTTACCTGCCAATCTTATTTTATATTACATTTCCAAAAACCGTGCTTACCGGAATGCGGTTCTGGTGGTATTTTCGCTTTTCTTTTACGCATGGGGCGAGCCGATCTGGATTACCCTTTTGCTGTTTTCGGCAACGGTGGATTATATTCATGGCCTGATTATTGAGCAGCAGCGCCAAAAGATCGGCGCAAAGCTGGCGGTGGCCTCCTCTCTGGTGATTAATCTGACGCTTTTAGCCAGCTTTAAATACAGCGGATTGATTGTGGTGACGGTAAACAGCCTTTTGGGCACCTCGTTCACACCGCCGTCGTTTGCGTTGCCGATCGGTATTTCCTTTTATACCTTTCAGACCATTTCTTATACAATCGACGTCTACCGCGGCGATGCCGAGCCCCAGCATCATTTTGGCAAGTTTCTGCTGTTTGTCTCGCTTTATCATCAGCTTGTAGCGGGGCCGATTGTGCGCTATAACGAAATAAGCGCGCGCATTGAGGAGCGGCATGAGAGCTGGGCCGATTTTTCCGCAGGTATTAAC